>NZ_JBFUKW010000033.1:0-53891 GCF_056400665.1 Variovorax sp. P5_A3
TCCAAGGCGCTGACCGCGCCGGACGGCAAGATCCGCATCCCGCTGAACGAGGAGTCGAAGAAGGGCTCCGGCCAGATCGAAGAGTATCTGATGAAGTTCAATGGCGAGGGCATCCAGCACATCGCACTGCTCAGCGACAACCTGATCGAGACGATCGACCAGCTCGGCCTGGCGGGCGTTCCGCTGATGACCGCGCCGAACGACATCTACTACGAGATGCTCGAGACGCGCCTGCCAGGCCATGGCCAGCCGATTCCCGAACTGCAGGCGCGCGGCATCCTTCTCGACGGAACCACCGAGGGCGGCACGCCGCGCCTCCTGCTGCAGATCTTCTCGGAGACGGCCTTTGGCGGTCCGGTGTTCTTCGAGTTCATCCAGCGAATGGGCGACTACAGCGAGGGCTTCGGCGAAGGCAACTTCAAGGCCCTCTTCCAGTCGATCGAACGCGACCAGGTGCGCCGCGGCGTATTGAAGACGGACTGAGGTCCGACACAGGCCGAGGCGCTCAGGCGGCCGGGCGGTGAGCCGGCCCGTTCGCGAAGATCAGGTGTCGCATCTGGGCAGTGATGGATTCGCCGAGCGACTGCGTCTCGTCTGTTCCTGCGTCCGACGATTTGCCGAATGTGACCCTGGCGACCAGGTCGCGATAGCGTGGGAGCGTCACCTGCAAGGCTGCGGCGAGCTTCTCCTTGTCGCGCGCCGTGCGGCGCAACAGAGTGAGCGGATGTCTCTGCGCCTCCGGCGAAATGACATGGCTCACCAGCGCGGGCACGAAGCGCGTCCGGGGGGCCAGTCGGGCGAACACGGTGTAGCCGCTGGACCAGTTCATCAACGACGCCGCTGCCCGTTGCGGACCGAAGGCGGCCGGGTCGGGCTCGATCTCGCCCGCCGGGAAGGTCAGCAGGGCACCGCCGTCCTGCAAATGCCTGGCGGCAGCCCGTATGACGGCCATGCGCCCGCCTTCCTCGTCAGGCAGGAAGATCAGTTGCCGCGCGACGTTGGGCAAGGCGCGAAGGAACGGGCGATCCAGGGCGATCACGCGAAGGTCGGGGCGGGATGCGAGGCTGGTGAAGAGTGCGACCGTGTCCGTCATTCCGGGATGGTTGGCCAGGATCATCACCGGGCCTTGCGGCGGAACGTGTTCCAGGCCCGAGGTGACGATGCCGGCGGTCATCCGGCTCATCAGCCAGGCGCTGCCTTGTGCCAGGCCATGTGCGCCGACATGGGTGTCGAACTCGTGCGCAGTCCGGGCGAAGCGGCCGGCCGCAGGCCTCAGCAATCGGCACAACGGCGTGCCACGCAGGCGCATCAGTCCCATCGAATCCAGCAGGTCGATCAGGTTGACCTCGGTGAGTGTCTCGACCAATGGTGACGCGGTGGCTGTCATGTACGGGGTTGGCAACTGGAGTGGCACGACGTCCATTCTTCCAGATGGGCGCGCATCTACACGGTAGTCAGTGTCGATAGCAGTCGCCATTCACGGCCGACACTCCTACACTGGCGCGCCGACCCTACCAAGGCAATTGGCTTGAACAGCCTGTCGGGCCACAACCGGTCCCTTTGTCTCCCATAGCGATTCACCGAGGAAAAAGCCCATGCTCAAGTTCCTGTTCCGATGGCTTGCCGTCGCCCTTCTTTCCGGCGCCGCGTACGCGGATGTTCCACCCTTTCCAACGGGCTTTCGAACGCAGGAGCTTGCAGTGAACGGGACCACGCTGCATGTCCGCGTGGGCGGCAAGGGACCGGCCGTGACGCTCATCCACGGCTACGGGGAGACCGGCGACATGTGGGCACTGTTGGCCGCGGACCTGATGAAGGACCACACCGTCGTCGTGCCCGATCTGCGCGGCATGGGACTCTCGGCGCACCCGGCAGGCGGCTTCGACAAGAAGAACCAGGCCGTCGACATCGCGCAGGTGCTCGATACACTGAAGATCGGCAAGACAGACCTCGTCACGCACGACATCGGCAACATGGTCGGGTTCGCCTTCGCGGCGCAGTACCGCGACCGCGTCGGGCGCTTTGTGCTGATCGATGCACCCGTACCCGGCGTCGGCCCGTGGGAAGAGATTCTCAAGAATCCGCTGCTCTGGCACTTCCGCTTCGGCGGTCCCGACATGGAGCGCCTGGTGGCCGGACGCGAGCGCATCTACCTGGACCGCTTCTGGAACGAGTTCTCGGCCGATCCGAAGAAGTTCGACGAAGCCTCGCGCCGCCACTACGCGAAGCTCTATGCCCGCCCCGGCGCGATGCATTCGGGCTTCGCGCAATTCGCGGCCTTCGACCAGGACGCAATCGACAACAAGGCCTTCCTGGCGAAGGGCAAGCTCACAGTCCCGGTCCTGGCCGTCGGCGGCGAGAAGTCGTTCGGCCCCACCATGGCGATCGTGATGCGAGCCGCCGCAGACAACGTGACCGAGGGGATCGTCCCGGGCTCGGGCCACTGGATCATGGAAGAGAACCCGAAGGCGACGGTCAAGCTGGTGACCGATTTTCTCGGCAGCGCGAGCTGATCAGGCCACGTCGCGCACTGATTTCCAGTTGTCCCAGGCGGTGTCGTCCACGTGCTCGCGGTGCGTGTCCCTGGCCTCGGCGGATGAAGAATCCGCGTCGGAATCCCTCGAGGTGGCGTTGTCCGCGCATTGAAAGGAATGTGGCTCGGTGAATCGGTATTCGTGCTTCATGTCGGCATCGCTTTGCTGGTTCAGGGAAAGGTGGAAACCGGGGCCATGCGCCGCATGGAATTGGACGGGGTCGTCATGACGGCCTCTGGACAGTGAGGTCGAGGCCGAGCGTCGTGACGACGCCCGACCGGCGCAATGTCGGGGAGCCTGATCGCCGGGCAAGCGCCAACATACCGACATTGGTCGCGAGCACATGTCCGCTCAACTTGCGAAGTCCGTACCGGCGTCCCGCGTCGCTGAGGCGCAACATCAGTTCGCGCCCCACGCCCAGCCGCTGCCAGGCATCGGCCACGACGATGGCGAAATCGGCTTCATGCGGCGACGACTCCACGACGAAGCGGGCCACCCCGATGAGCTTCTCCTGGTCTCCCGCACCCGTCACCGCGACCACTGCACACTCGGTCTCAGGATCGATCGCCGACCAGCGATGGAGTTCGTCGTCCGTCGGCATGCGCGGGGACAGCAGTCGCTTGTAGGCCGTGTCCGGGGAGAGGCCATGCACGAAGTCATGCAGCATCCGAAAGTCCGCGGCACGGATGTGCCGGAACCGGACCTGCGACAGCGCGAGGCTGGCGGCGCGCGGGGTTCCGAATCCAACATCTCTGCGGACAGGTGTTTCAAAGAGTACTGCTTCCGTCATTGCCATCTCCCGGTTGAAGGTCGATGTATGCAATGTAGACACGACGGAATGGCGAACCAAGACTGTCGCCAACAACGCGGTATTGAGCGGAGAGAAACAATGCGCGATGCGCGGGCCGTGCTCCTTTGGAGGTAGTCGCACCTGCACTTCGGTTGGATTCGACGGTACTCATCGTGCCGATGCGCCCGACGGCGCAGGGGTAGATGCTTGGGGCCGGCGTCCGGTAGCGACAGGCAATGCGGGCGAGTTGCAACCAGGGCTTCGTCTGCCAGAGAATTCGAGCCCCACCACTCATTTGCTCGAAGCAGGAGTCCTCCATGGCGAACGAAACGAACCAGGCGAAGTGTCCATTCAGCCAGGCCGCGGGCGGCGGCACGACCAACCACGACTGGTGGCCCAATCACCTGCGCGTTGACCTGCTGCACCAGCATTCGGCGAAGTCGGACCCCCTGCGAGGGGATTTCGACTACGCCTCGGCGTTCAAGAGCCTCGACTTTGCTGCGTTGAAAGCGGATCTTGCCGCATTGATGACGGACTCGCAGGATTGGTGGCCGGCGGACTTCGGGCACTACGGTGGGTTGTTCATCCGCATGGCGTGGCACAGTGCGGGCACCTATCGCATCGGCGATGGCCGGGGCGGTGCCGGCCGCGGCCAGCAGCGCTTCGCGCCGCTGAACAGTTGGCCTGACAACGTGAGCCTGGACAAGGCGCGGCGCCTCCTGTGGCCGATCAAGCAGAAGTACGGCCAGAAGATCTCCTGGGCGGACCTGATGATCCTTGCGGGCAACGTCGCGCTGGAAACCATGGGTTTCAAGACTTTCGGCTTCGCCGGCGGACGCCCCGATGTATGGGAACCGGACCAGGACGTGTACTGGGGCCGCGAGACGACCTGGCTCGGCGGTGACGTGCGCTACTCGAAGGGCTCGCCGGGCGTCGAGGAGGACCATGGCGTGCTCGTGAAAGACGACGACAGCAAGGTGCAGCACACACGCGATCTCGAGAACCCGCTCGGTGCCGTGCAGATGGGTCTGATCTACGTCAACCCCGAAGGTCCCGACGGCAACCCCGACCCGATCGCCGCGGCCTTCGACATCCGCGACACCTTCGCGCGCATGGCGATGGACGACGAGGAGACCGTGGCGCTGATCGCCGGCGGCCACACCTTCGGCAAGACCCACGGCGCGGCCGAGGCGTCGAACGTCGCGCACGAACCCGAAGCGGCCGGCATCGAGGAACAGGGCCTCGGGTGGAAGAACAGCTTCGGCACTGGCAAAGGGGCCGATGCGATCACCAGCGGCCTGGAGGTCACCTGGACCACGACGCCGACCCGGTGGAGCAACAACTTCTTCTCGAACCTGTTCGGCTACGAATGGGAACTGACGAAGAGCCCGGCCGGCGCGCAGCAATGGGTCGCCAAGGGCGCCGGAGCGACGATCCCGCATGCCTTCGACGCATCGAAGAAGCTCGTGCCGACGATGCTGACCACCGACCTGTCACTGCGCTTCGACCCGGCCTACGAGAAGATCTCGCGGCGCTTCATGGAGAACCCCGACCAGTTCGCGGATGCCTTCGCCCGCGCCTGGTTCAAGCTCACGCACCGCGACATGGGGCCGCGCGCTCGCTACCTCGGGCCGGAAGTGCCTGCGGAAGAACTCATCTGGCAGGACCCGATTCCCGCGGTCGACCACCCGTTGGTCGACGGGCAGGACGTCGAGGCCCTCAAGAAGAAGGTGCTGGCGTCCAGACTCACGGTCGCGCAACTCGTCTCGACGGCCTGGGCCTCGGCTTCCACCTTCCGTGGCTCCGACAAGCGCGGCGGCGCGAACGGTGCGCGGATCCGCCTGGCGCCGCAGAAGGACTGGGCCGTCAATCAGCCGCCGCAACTCGCCAAGGTTCTCCAGGCCCTCGAGGGCATCCGCGACGAGTTCAACGCGGCCCAGACAGGCGGCAAGAAGATCTCTCTCGCCGACCTCATCGTGCTGGCCGGCGGCGCAGGCGTGGAGCAGGCGGCGCGCGAAGCAGGCCGTGAAGTCAAGGTGCCCTTCGCGCCGGGGCGGATCGACGCCTCGCAGGAGCAAACCGACGTGCCCTCCTTCGCTCCGCTCGAGCCGATCGCGGACGGCTTCCGCAACTACGCGAAAACGAACTTCGGCGTGCCCGTGGAGGCGCTGCTCGTCGACAAGGCGCAATTGCTGACACTGACGGCGCCCGAAATGACGGTGCTCGTCGGCGGCCTGCGCGTGCTGGGCGCCAATGCCGGCACGGTACGGCACGGCGTCTTCACCAAGCGGCCAGGTACGCTCAGCAATGACTTTTTCGTCAATCTGCTCGACATGGGTACGCAGTGGAAGCCGGCCGCCGATGCCAAGGACGGGTTCGAAGGCTCCGACCGCAAGACGGGCGAACTGCGCTGGACCGCGACACGCGCCGACCTGGTCTTCGGCTCGAACTCGCAGCTGCGCGCCGTCGCGGAGGTCTACGGCAGTGCGGACGCGCAGGAGAGGTTCGTCGATGATTTCGTGGCCGCGTGGACCAAGGTCATGAACCTCGATCGGTTCGACCTCGCCTGAGTCGTCCGTTGCTCACCCCGGTGGCATCTTGTCGAAGGCCGGCAGCTCGGGGTCGAGGTGGTCCCACGCGAGGGCGCGCGCGCGATAGGTGACCACCTGCGGCTTGAAGCGGCTCGGGTCGTCCAGGCTTGCCGCGTGGACGGTGAAGATCTGCGGCATGGCCGAAAAGCGCAGGTAGACCGGTGAACCGCAGCGCGGGCAGAAGCCGCGGGTCTTCACATGGCCGCTGTCGGCGACGATGTCCCACTGCGTCGCCTCGCCGGTGAGCTTCACGCCGGCGGCGGCAAAGGTGAGGTAGGAGCCGTGGCCGGTGCCGCTCTTGTGCTGGCAATCGCGGCACTGGCAGTGGTTCATGAAAACCGGTTCACCGGGGATTTCGTAGCGGATCGCGCCGCAAGCGCATCCGCCGGCGTAGACGTCGGTCATGTTCTCTCTCCTGTGTCGAGGTGATGTGTGCCGTCGCTCGTCAGTGCGGCCCGTCGATGAAGTTGCGCAGGTTGGGGACGACCTTGCGCCAGCCATCGCTCATGTTCTCGAAGGCGGTATCGTTGATCGGTGTCACGAAGCCTGAGTGCACGAGCCTCAATCGCGTGCCTTCCGGGACCTTGGTCAGCGTGAACGCAACGACCGTGTCCAGCCGCGAACCGTATCCGTTGTTGCTTTCATGGCCGCCCTTCCAGGCATAGACGAAGCGCTCGTTCGGCACGACCTCCAGCACTTCGCAATGAATGGTGCCATTCCACTCACCGGCCGGCCTGGTCTGGTAGGTGAAGCGCGTGCCCTTTACGGCAGCGAAGCCGTGCGGCTCCATCAGCCAGCGCGCCATCAGCGCGCCCGTGGTGAGGGTCTTCCAGATCGCCTCGGGCGCATGGGGAAAGACTTCGTCCACCACGATGTCTTGCGTGGCGGATTTCAGGGCGGTGTCGTTCATGGGTCGATCTCTTTCAAGAGGGTGCGGAGGTCGGCAAAACGCTTGCGCCAGAACGTGCCGTAGTGGCCCATCCAATCGGCAAGCGGCGCCAGGCCTTTGGGGTCGGCGCGGTAGAAGACGTTGCGGCCCTGCGCGCGGTCGACGACCAGGCCCGCGCGTTTGAGCGAGCCCAGGTGCTGCGAGATGGCGGACTGGGTGACGCCGCTGCCCTCGGTCAATTCCGCCACGCTGATTTCGCGCGCGTGCACGATCCGCTCGAAGACGGCACGCCGCGTGGGGTCGGCGAGCGTGCGCATGACGGTGTCGAGGGGGGCGGCTTGCATGATGGGATTCATATTAGCCGGCACTGATTGATCAGTCAATGCTAATTGATTTGACTCTCCAGAATTCGATCAAAGGTCCCAGTGCAACTCCACGTTGTAGGTGCGCTGCGGATAGGGATGGAAGTTCCAGTACTGGTAGTTGTTGGCGTTGTCGATGCCGAAGGCCATCGACCATTGCTTGTCGATCTGATAGCGGACCCGCAGGTCGAGCGTGGTGTACCTGCTCGCGCCGAAATAGGCGAAGCCGTTGACGTCGCTGTTGTCCAGCGTGGAGTACTGGGTGCCGCTGTAGCGGACCGCGGCGGTATAGGACCAATGGGCGTCCGGCTTGTACGTGCCGAAAACCGTCGAGCGCCATCGCGGCACGCGCGGCTGCCACTTTCCGATGCTGGCCGGATAGGCCGGGTTCTCGGCGATCCTGGAGTCGGCGTAGGTGAGGCTCGCACCGAGCTCCAGTCCGCGCACGAACACATCCTGGCCCGAGTAGGCGAGCTCCAGGCCGGTGGTGCGCACCTGCTTGATGTTCTGCACGCGCGAGACCGCCGGGTTCGTGCCGGGAATCACCTGGGTATAGAGCGCATCGTCCGTGACCTCGTGGAAAAGCGTCGCACGCGCGAGTCCACTGCCGAGGTCCTTTTCCGCGGACAGCTCTTCGGTCCACGACTTCTCGGGTTTGAGGAAGGGATCGTTGATGAAGGACAGTGCCCCGCCGGTGGTCGCACCGTAGAGCTCGCCGACCGTGGGGTACCGCACCGCGCGACCCACCGAGGCCTTCAGCACGGTGTCGTCGGTCCATTGGTAGGCCAAGGCGCCCTTGGGCGAAGCGTCGGTCTCGTTGCGCGACGGGTAGGACAGGTTGTTGTTCGCGGTCGATGTGAATCCATTGTCCGCCTGCCAGTTCTCCACGCGCAGCCCGAGGACGGTCTTCCACCGCTGCGCGAAAGCCCAACTGTCCTGCGCCCAGGCGGCCACTGTCTGCGTGTTGCCGCCGACGTTGCTGACCAGCGTGCCCGAGGGTCCATCCAGCCAGTTGCCGATGACGTTGGTCTTGAGAATGCCGAGCTTGTAGGCGTCGCGTTCGAGGCCGAAGTCCACGATGTGTGCACCACCGATGCCTTGTGGGCGCCACGTTCCCTTGGCCGCGAGCGTGTTCCAGCCCGTCGCCCCGCCCTGGTCCTGCAAGGTTCCGGCGCCTCCGAAGTTCGCGAGAGGCGGCGCCACGGTAGGCGCGCGCTGCTGATCCTTCGAATAGTCGTAGAGGCTGGCGGCGACCTCCCAGTCCCACTCGCCCTTGGTGTTGCTCTTGACCGAGAAACCATGCATGTAATGAGTCTGTTCGTCGTTGGTCAGCGGGAAGGCGGTGGGCGACAGATTGAAGCTGCGCCCCAGGATGTTGATCAGCCCGCTGTAAACCGGCTGGCCGGCGGCATTGCTCAGGTAGGTCGCGGGGTGGCCTTCCGAGGTGTTCTGCCACCAGCCGAGCGTGTAGGTCGCGGTCACCGTGGGCGAAAAGTCGTAGGCCAGCTTGATCTTCGCGTGATCCTGGATCGTGTGGTACTGCGTGCCGGTGCCCAGGATGTACCAGGGCGTGTTCGTGGTGTTGAGGCCGAACACGTAGCCTGTGACCGGCGTCCCTGCGCGTCCGGGCGTGCCCGATGCCACCGTGGCAGTCGTGAAGGTGAGCGGCTGGCTTTCGCTGTTGCCGCGGCTGACGTCGATCCACCACGACCAGTCGCCGCTTCGGCTGCCCAGCGAGGCGCTGCCCTGCCAACTGTTGAAAGTCTCGTGCGTGTTGTAGAGGCTGTTGGGCTGCGACTGGAAGCCGGTGCTGATATGAGCCTCGAGTTGCGACGGCATGCGCGTCACGTAGTCGACCACGGCTCCGGCGGAATTGCCCGGATAGGCCGCGGAAAAGGGACCGTACATCACGTCCACGCGCTCGATTTCCTCTGGCGTGACCAGGCCCCAGCGAGGCGCGAAGTTGGTACCGTTGGCGATGCCGTTGCCGAGATAGTTCGACAGAAGGATGTCGTCGGCATAGACCGCCGAGCGCGCGCTGTTGCCGGTGCCCGAGGCACGGGTCGAGAGGATCGCGTGGTTGTAGTCGCCGATATAGCGCTTGCGCACGAGCAAGCTCGGGAAGTACTTCAACGCGTCCTCGCTGTCGGTCGCGTTGATGCGGGTCTTTATCTCCTCGCCAGTGATGCCTTCGATGGTGGTGGGGATCTGGGTCGGCAATGAGGTCGGCTGGCCGCCTGTGACGGTCACGACGCCGAGCGACTTGACGCGTTCGGGCGCTTCGTCGGACGACGACGAAGAGGCAGGGGCTGCGGATGAAGACGGTTGCCCTTGGGATTGGGCCAGGGCAGGCGCGGCCAGCCATGGAAAAGCTGCGCCCAGCGCGAGCGACAGTATGGTCTTGTTCATCGGAAAGGGCTCCTCGGCATCCCCTCGGATGCCGATGCGTTGCTAGGAGGATCGCGACGCAACACCCTTAGCGGGCGTCTCGCTTCGCAATCGAAAACAAGCTCAGGAGGAGACCGGTGGGGCGCGCGCCGGCGGCGGCGCCGCCGTTGCAGCCGCAATGCGCGCCGCAGGGATCGACTGGACCGCATGGGCCAGCGGTTGAAGGTTCGGCAGATCTGCCATCGGCGCGACGGGCGGCGGCGCCCCCGTCAATGCGCAGAGCGGGCAATCCAGATGACCCGCGCCGACATCCTCGACGCCGTTGTCCGTCTGCATGACGACCTTGACGGCACCGACGCTCGTGCAAACGAGTTGCATCGTCTTGGGCTGAACGACCGGCGAGGCGATGGCCACCCCCAGCGACAACACGAACCACGCCAGCACGAAGCTGACGAGATTGCGGGCGCGACGCAGGAAAGGCATGGGCGCGATTATCGTGCGCAACAGCCTCACTGCGTAGAGACGGATCGAAGTGTGGCGTTGCGTCGTTCCCGCCCGATCACGGACGCCGAACGTCCATCCGCTGGCGCGACCAATACGGTCCATCGAGGCGGTCGAGTCTCACCTCTCCGCCCGTCGAAGGCGCGTGCACGAAACGGTTCTCACCGACGTAGATGCCCGCGTGGGTGGGCCGTGCTCCGCCGAACAGCACCAGGTCGCCCGTGCGCAATCCGTCGCGCGCGATCGGCTCTCCGAACCCGGCAAGTTGCGCCACGGTGCGCGGCGTGGCCAAGCCTGCGCTCACGCGGTACACATAGGCGATCAGGCCGCTGCAGTCGAAACCTCCGTCGATCGTATTGCCACCGTAGCGGTAGGGTGTGCCCACCAGTCCCATTGCGTGGATCGCCGCATCCGTCGATTGCTCGGCCGAGATCAGCGATGGCCGCGCGCTCCGCGTCTGGAGCGGGGCGCTGCCGCAGGCCGCAAGCACCAGGCAGGCACTCAGGATGATGAGGAGACGTCCCTTGCGCCCCATCACCATTGCCACGGCGCCATTCACGCCGATCCGAGGATCGAGGGCAGCTCCGGCACGAGTGCGTCCGGCGCGCGCGCGATGGCGAGTTCCAGCGTGGACAGCACCGCGGCCGCCACTTCCTTGTGCGAACCCGCGTCCGCGGCCATGGTGTTGTAGTAGTCCAGGTCCTTGCGTGCATTGGCGACCGAGAAGCGCAGTCCGGACGTGTCCCCGGCCAGCAGGAAGGGCTTGAGCCGCTCCAGCGCGATGCCGCCGCCGCCCCCCTTGGCCAGCACGTCGACGAAGGCTTCGGGCGACACCTGGCTGCGCTGGGCGCAGGCGGCCGCTTCCGACAGCAGCGTCACCATGCCCAGCGACACGTAGTTGTGCAGCAGCTTCATGCTGTGGCCCGCGCCCACCGGACCCATGTACGAGATGTTCTCGGCAAAGCACTGCAGCAGCGGCCGGCATTCCTCCAGAAGGGCCGCGTCGCCGCCGACCAGCAGGTTGAGCCGGCCCTCGGCCGCTTCCTTCGGCGTGCGTGTCATCGGACTGTCGAGGAAGCGTCCGCCCGCGGCCTGCACGGCCTGCGCCATGCGCACGCTGGACGACGGGATCGCGGTGGAACAGTCGATCACCACGGCGCCGGGCCGCAGTCCTTCGAGGATGCCGTCCGGTCCCTGCAGCACGGCCTCCACCTGCGGCGAACCGGTGAGCACGAGGATGATCACGTCCGAGCGCTCGGCCAGCGCCTTCACGCTGGTGAAGCCCTTGGCCCCTGCGGCCTTGAGCGCGTCCAGCGGCTGGTTGCCGGGATGCTCGAACAGGCCCAACTCGTAGTCGCGCCTGACGATGTTGCTCGCGATCCCGTGGCCCATCATGCCGATGCCCACCATGCCGATTCGCTTCATTGCCTGTCACCCCTTCGATGTGTATTGGACGGACTGCAAGTATCCGCTCAATGCGACGCAGGCACGACAGGGTCGGGGCATTTGCGGCGAGGCTGCCGCCCGCGATCAACGGATCGTAGAGAGCCTTGCGCCGACTTTTCCCGTGCCGGAGCACTCGCTCAAGAGTTCTGCGGACTGCGTGACCTGCGCTGCCATCCTCTCGTTCAGCGACTGCCAGCGACGATGCTGCGTCGGCCGGATCAGGCAGATCCACGCGACGCCAAGGCAAGCGACGAAGATCGTCGCGATCATCCAGTGCACCCATTCCATACCGAAACCCTCACTCCATCTTGTTGGGTCGCAGTTTGTTGGTTCATGGCGGGGCCAGACATCCCCAGAATTGGGGAGCTAACTAACGGACCTCGCAATCCACGGCATTGGATTTCGCAGTAGACGTCGAGGCGTGCCCGGGCGCCGTCGGGGTGTTGAACGCAGGCGGCGGTGTGAACTGGATGCCAGGATTCTTCGGGACAACGACCGGAGGTTGGATGGAGGATGCCGTATAGCCGAACTGCCCTGCGGAGAAGTTCTGGGTGCCGCTCGGATTGGTGACGTGAATCAGGCCATCGATGACCTGCACATAGAGGCCCGGCGCCCGCGCACCCGGCACGGGCGGCGCAGCCGGACCCTGGGCCAGGGCGGCCGCCCCGTGCAATCCGAACAGCAGGACGATCAGCGATTTGTTGAGGGTGTTCATGGGGATTTGTCTCGGCAATCGCAGTCCATCAGGGACGGATGGGGTTCAGGGAAACAACCATGCTGGCGCTCCCCTGTAGCAGCCCCATGGGCGTGTTGATCACGGTCGCTTCCGCACTGCGTCGCGCAAGCTTGCCGGCGGTCGTCTGAACGCCGCCCTGCGCAAGGCCCAGTTCGACCTTGTCCTGCTGCGGCTTGTCGGCGTCGTAGGCGTAGCGGGTCACGACCAGCATGGATTCGGGCTGCAGCAGCACTTCTGCGTCGTCCTTGAAGACCACGCGGGCGTAGCTGTTGCGCTGGGTGGAGATCGTGTCGCCCTCGTTTACCTGCGAGTTCACGGCGAGCACCCGATTGACGCCGTCGGCGCCCCTGGAAACCAGCATGCCCGACAAGTTGGTGACGGTGCCGACGCCCTGGGCGAATACGGCCTGGGCCGACAGCATCAAGGCGAGGAGGGGCAAACGGAGGCGTTTGTTCGTTGTCATGGCTTGCTCCTAGTTGCAGTACAGCTTCTTGACGGGCTCGTTCTTGGTGCCGGACTTGTCATTGGAGGCGACCTCCTTCGTGTCGCTCTTGTCCGCGGCCTTGTCCGCGGTCTTTTCCGCACTCTTGCTGTCGTCGCGGGCATTGCCGGACCCACCGGTCGACGAGGTGCTGGAAGAGCCCAAGACCGGAGCCAGCTCGCTCGCGGCGGTCGGCTGGACCGTCGAAAGCGTGTAGATGACCTGGTTCGATGCCTGCTGGACAGGCTTCGTCGGCTCGGAAGCGGTCGGCGGCGAAAGCACCTGGCAGAGCGCCGAATTGGGCGCGATGGTGCAGATGTCCGCCGCGGGCGGTGAGGAAGCCGTTTGTGGCGGCTGTGTGGGCCTCGGCGTGGGCGAAGGTAGAACCACCGCGCAACCTGGCAATGACGGGCTGACCGTGCAAGCAGCCAGTGTCGGCAACACCACGGAACAACCCGCCATGGAAGGCGTTGTCATGCAGACTGCCAACGATGGCAGCACGCTCGCACACCCGGCGACGGCCGGGTCGGAGACGCAGGCATTCAGGGATGGAACCACGGCCGCCCTCACGCGCGCCACTGCAGCACCTTGCGGCGCGTAGCTGACAGTCAGCGTCGCGACGCCGCCACCGAATGTCACGGGCGCTGCAGCGACCTGGTCGAAGGTCCCGCTGTTGCTGCCACCGCGCGCCACGATGAAGTCCGCGGACGCCGCATCCACCGGCGCAAAGGTGCCCAGCGCATGGATCCGCAGCGTGCCTCCCAGGCGTGCAGAGCCGTCGACATCGAGCAAGTCGAATTCGCCCGCCCCCAGCCCGCCCAGCTTGACGTCGAGCACCCCGTTGCCGCCCTGCGCATAGTTGCCTTGCACGGACAGCGCGCCCGCCGCGGTGCTCGTGCCTGGCGCCACCGTCCCGTTGTTGTACAGCGTGCCTCCGCCCACCCCGCCCATCGCGAGCGTCCCGCTGCCGGTGATGCTGCCGTTGTTGTAGACGTCCGCGCCGCCCGTGCGCAGCGTTCCGCCGCCTTGAAGGACGATGGCGCCATTGTTCGCATGCGCCTCGTCGAACGTCGCGTCGAGCAAGCCCTGGTTGATCTGCACCGTGCCGCCGGGCTGGTTGTTGAAGGTGCCGCTCCCCTGCAGGATCAGCGCCGATGTGCTTGCGGGGCCGACACTCAGCGTGCCGAGGTTGTTCCACGTCGACTGGTCGAGCAGCGTCACCTGCGCGCCGTCCGCATGGACCCGGTTGCGCGTGGTGAGCATGTGGCCTTGCCCATTGATCACGGTCGTCGCGCCCATTGACAGGTCGGGCGCGCCGGCGCCGACGTCCACCGAGCCCATCAGCGTGATGTAGTTCTGCCAACCCATCGTGCCCGCGCCGGCAAAGGAGACATTGCTGTTCAACGCCACGCTGTCGAGCGTGACGTGGGCGCCGCTCGCCGCCTGGACCTGCCCGTCCAGTTGCGCACCCATGATGCCCAGCGCGCCGACCTCGGAGCGCACCACGCTGCCCGCTGTGCTGCTGAAGCCCGTGTATTGCTGGTCCACCGCGCTCGTCTTGACCAGGCTTCCGTTGTTGACGAAATTCGCCAGCGCCCCGCCTGCGCCCCGCAGCACGTAGGTCTGCGTCCCCGATGTGGTGATGGCGCCGTCGTTCCGGAAGCGCGTGCCTTCGTCGGACGAAGAGATCGCGCCGTTGCCGACGACCGCCACGCTCGTGCCATTGGTCCAACCGGCCGAGCCGTGCAGCGCGACCGTGCCATCGACCACCACGCCCGCGCCCTGCGTCGACAGTGTGCTCGAGGCGAAGCCCCACAGGTCGATGTCGTGCATGACCAGCGCATTGCCGCCGCCTGCAAAGAGCAGGTTCGTACCGAGATTCACCTGCCCCGACCACTCCACCGTGCCGCTGCCCGTGAAAGCGGTCCCCGCGTTGAATGTCTGCCCGCCCGACATCGAGAGGCCCGCGCCCGAAGCCACACTGAACTCGCCCGTATGCGTGCCACCGTGGTCGAGGAGCGCCGTGCCCGCGCCGCCGACGGACACCGTGCCGGCATTGTTCAAGCTCCCCGACAGGGCCGAGCCCGCACGGTTCACCGCCAGCGCGGCGCCCGGCAGCACGTTGACGCTGGCCGCGTTGATCGCCGACGTCGCCATGTTCAGCGAGGTCGTGCCTGCGCCGATGTTGAGCGTACCGTTGCCGTTGCCGCCCAGTCCCTCCGACACATTGAGCACGCCACCGCGCAAGTCCAGGCTGGCGTTGAGCCGCACGGCATGATCGACGCCGGTGTAGTTGTCCTGGTAGTTGCTGTTGAGATTCAGGCCGAGTGCACTGTTGGCACTCGTGATTGGCGCGTTGATGACGATGTTGTTGCTGGCGTTCAGCGTCAGCGCCGACTCGATGCTGCCCGTCTTCGCGATGGCCGCGGACACCGTGATGTCGCCGCGCCACGGATCGGTGGCAGGGTTTCCCGTGCCCGTGGTAATGCTGACGTTCACCCCCGCGTCGAGTTGCGAGTTGATGGTCCCCGCGCTGATGCGCGCGCCGGACTCGTTGGAGACGAGCGCACCCGTGACGCCGCTGTCCGGACCCGACGCCACGATCTCGATGTCATAGGGGTCGATGTGCCACTCCCCGCCGCGCCCCAATACCGGCACGTTGACGACATCCAGCGAGCGGTGTCCCGAGGTATCGACATAGCCGCCCTTGCCGGTGCTGCCCGTGGCCGCGATCCGGCCGTCGATCGAGGCGGCCCGGTCCGCAATCAGTTCCACGCGCCCGCCCGTGGTGCCGCTGGCACTGATGTCCGAGCTGCTCGACGTCTTCACGTCGCCCGATGCGCGGAGGAAGACGCGCCCGCCTTCGCTCACCACGCTGTCGGCATGGATCTCCCCGCTGTTGCTCACCAGCCCGGCCGCCAATCCGATGCGCCCCGCCTCGGCGACGATGCGCCCGAGGTTCTTCGCCTCGCCTTGCGTGCCGGTGATCTGCACGGAAACGCCCGGCGTGCCGGTGTCCATCAATTGCACGTTCTGCCCGGCAGCCAGCAGCACTTCGCCGTTCGGCGCGTTCAGCGTGCCCGTGTTGGTCACGCTCGGCGCCACCAGATAGATGCTGCCGCCTCGGGCCGTGTTGATGGTGCCGGCGTTGCGCACTTCGCCCGCGGTGCCGCCGCTCCTGAAGGTCAACCGCCCCGCGAGGAAGTCACTGTCGCTGACGTTCAGCGTGCTGGCCACGAAGCTGCCCACATCGATGCGCGCGCCGGCCCCCACCATGATGCCGGCCGGGTTGATGAGCCACAGCGCGCCGTTGGCCTTGATCTGCCCCTCGATCTGCGAAGGGTCGCCGCCCAGCGTGCGCGCCAGCAATGCGGACTGTGCGTTGGGCTGGCGGATGTCCACCACGGCGCCGGAGCCCACATTGAAGGTCTGGAAATTGACCAGCGCCTGCGGGGTCGTCTGGTTGATGTTCAGGGTCGTGCCGTTGCGGGTGATGGCGGCATTGCCGGCGGTGACGTTCCAACCCGTCGGCAGTGCCCCGGGCAGCACCTGCGCCCGCAGGGACGGGCTCATGGCCATGCACAGGGTTGCAGCGGCAAGCGAGAGATGACGGAGTCTGAAACAGCGCATGGGATCTTTCCTTTTCTTCTTCTCGTCTTCAGTACGCCAGCACCGCGAGGAACTGCGCGCGCCAGTCGCCGCGCTTCTCGTTCGGCGCGGTGCCTGCGTCGAGCACGCGGGCGACGTCCAGGCGCAGGTTGAAGTCGCGCGTCCATACATAGCGCGTGCCGAACCCCACGCTGGACACGTTGACGCTGTACGGCACCGTGATGCCGTCCGCGCGGTTATTGCTGCCATGGCCGGCATCGATGAAGCCGAGCATTCGCCACTGGCCAGGAATGCCGGCCCACCCGGCCAGCTCCGGCGTGTAGATCTCGGCGTTGACGACCACGCCGCTGTCCGCCACCACCGCACGCTCGTCGAAGCCGCGTACCAGCGTCGCGCCGGTCAGCGAGAACTGCTCGCTGCTCACCAGGGGCGACGAGGTGTACTGCCCGGTCGCCGACAGGCGCACCTGCCAGCCGCCGGCCAGCGCCCTGTTGAAGGCGGCCGCGCCGTACGCGGCCATGAAGCTGTCGATCGTGTCGCGGTTGCCCGAGGTGAGATACGAATAGCGGTCGACACGGCCGTTGACGTTCGTGTAGCTGCTGCCGCTCGGGATGTTGCGCCACACGCCGGCGGTGTAGCTCAGGTTCTGGTCGATCCCGTCGCGCTGGCCGACGTAGCTCAGGCTCAGCGGCGTCGTCTGGTAAGGCACACACGAGGCGATGGGCGGCGTCGGCCCTTCGAAGCTGATCTCCTGGCCGCCTATGCTGCAGCGCGAGTCGATGTTCTTGTGATCGAGACCGAGCACCAGCTTCGCGGAGCTTTCGCCGTCGCGGCCGAGGAAATGGTTCCAGCGCACGCCGTACACATCGCCCTTGCCGGTGAAGCCCAGCACGCCGCCCAATGTGGGCGAGGCGGCCGGTGAATTGGTGTTCGACTTGCCGTAGACGAGGTCCAGGCTGTCGCCGAGGCCGTAGAACGGGATCCGGTAGCCCAGCGAATAGAGGTCCATCTGCACGCCCTCGGGCTTGTCGGGCGAGGTTGTGTAGGCGATCGTGCCGACCTGGTCGCGATCGAACAGGTTGGCGTGCTGCAGTGCGATGCCGGTGCGCCAGGTGCCAGTCGACGAAGTGCCGGTGTTGTCGACCGTGGCGATCAGGCGAAGCGGGCGATAGTCGGTCACCGCCACCTTGGCGTCGATGGTGCCGGGCGTCGCGCCTTCCGCGAGCGTCACGCCGATCTGCTTGGCGGGGTTGTCGTTGGCGAGCTGAAGCGATTCCGAAATCGCGCGCAACCTCGGTGGCTGCCCCACCTGCAGCGGTGCCACGCTGGCGCGGATGTTGCGGGCGTCGAAGTGCTGGTTACCGATGACGGTGACCGAGGCGATCACGCTTTCCGTCACCTTGATCCGCACGACGCCGCCGGTCAGTTCCTGCTCGGGCAGCGAGACGGTGACGGCGCTGTAGCCGGCCTGGCGGTAGGCGTCCTGCAGCGCCTCGACAGCGAGTTGGATATCGCCATAGGTGCGGCCCGGGCCGGTCATCGGGGCGACGCGCCTGTCGACGTCGGAAGCGGCGAGCAGCGTGTTGCCTTCGACCTGGAAACGGGTGATGTCGAAGCGCACCTCCCCGGGGGCAGCAGAGGTGGCGGGTGGCGTCGTCGCAGCGATGGCGGATGCAGCCACGAAAGCCAGGGTCGCGCTCAGCCCGCACCGGGCCAGGAATCTCTTCTTCTTCAAACGTCCGCTCGCAGTTCTTGCTCAGTCCATGGGGCTGAACGAACGACGCGCGGTGGCAACTGGCTCTGTTCAGGGTGCGGCGATCGTAACGTGCTGTAACGAAAGCGCCCGCGATCGCGATGGATCACGAGCGTGCCGTTTGCCTGGAATGCGGGCGTATTTCACGAACGCCATCTGTCACCGCCGGCGCGACCGCGTTCAAACCCCTGCTATCCCCTTCCTCCACGCCCGTTCGTTCCGACCGTCTCGCCCCGGCGCGCCTTTACCTCATCGAGGTAGTTGTAGATCGTGTAGCGTGTCACGCCAAGGGCGGTGGCGGCGCGTTCGACGCCGCCCCGGACCATGAAGAGTCCGCGCTCGAGCATCATCTCGACGGCCGCCGTCTTCTCCGCCTTGTCCATTTTCTGCACGGGCTTGCCGTAGCGGCGCACGGCGCTGGAGATGATGTCGAGCATCAAGGCCTCGGTGTCGAGCACTTCCACCTTGGGTTCCTTCCCGGTTTCGTTTCTCGAGGGCAGCATGCGAGCAAGCAGTGCCTGCGCGGCCTCGATGCTGTGGAAGTCCGCATTCAGGCACAAGGCTGCAAAGGTGTGGCCCAGCGAGTCGCGAAACATGGCAGTGGCCGACACGAGCGAGCGGCCGTCGCGCGCAAAGGTGGGATAGGGAAACACCGACACATGCTCGGCCGGCTGCGCCGGCGCCTTGCCCTTGGCCAGGATCGCCAGGGCCTTGTCGTTGCCCGGCCCGGCCAACACCGGGCTGCCCGGGCCGCGGCCGGTGACATGGCCGTTGGCGATGCGCAGCACCGAGCATTCGGGCCGCGTCAGGTCGTGCAGCACTACTTCGATGTGATCGCCCACCATGGCGCCCAGCATCGGCACGACCGTGTCGAGCGCGGCCAGGATCACCTCGCGTTCGCGCCGCACCTCGGGCGAAAGTCGGGGCGCGCGCTTGCTCATGCCTCGAAGTCGACCTCGGCGACCATTTCGATTTCCACCGCGATGCCGAAGGGCAGATCGTGCGCGGAGACCGCGCTGCGCGCGTGGCGCCCACGCTCGCCGAACACCTCCACGAGCAGGTCGGAGGCACCGTTCATCACCAGGTGCTGGCGCTGGAAGCCCTCGGCGCAGTTCACCCACGCCAGCAGCTTCAGGATCCGCGTGACGCGGTCGAGCGATCCCGCGTGCGCGCGCAGGATGGCCAGCGAATTGAGGATGGTCAGGCGCGCGGCCTGGTAGCCCTCGGCCTCCGAGAGGTCCACGCCCACCTTGCCGCGGTAGACCACCTGCCCGTCCGAGATCGGCCCCTGGCCGGCGAGGAAGACCATCCGGCCACTCTGGGTGGCAGTGACGTAGTTGGCGGCGGGTTGCGGCGCGGGCGGAAGCTCGATGCCCAGCGCCTTCAGGCGCGTCTCCGCGCCGGCGTGTTCGGCTGCGTTCTCCATGTGGTCCTTTCTTTTCCTCAGGTCGGCTTGACACTCGTGGCACTCGCCGTTTAAATTTCATCTTAAACAGCTTGTTGATTCGTTTCAACTAAATATCAATCTCCATGGCGTCCTCCTCAGTCATCGACCGGAGCGCACTGATACGCGAGCTCTTTCCCTATCTCGCGCAGCGCGTCTATCTCGACACGGCCGCCGCAGGACTGTGCTGGAAGGGCCATGGCGCGGCCGTGGCGCGCTTCTACGAAGACGTGAAGAGCCGTGGCTACGACGCCCGGCCCGAGTGGTGGGCCATGTCCAACAAGGTGCGGGGGCGCCTCGCGCAATGGCTGGGCGTGACGGCGGCTGACATCACCTTCGTCTCCAACACCACCGAGGGACTCAACCTCGCGGCGCACAGCGTCGAGTTCCGCACCGGCGACCGCATCGTTTGCGCACAGGACGAGTTCCCTTCCGTCATTCGCATCTGGAAGGCCGCCGAACGCCAGGGGGCCCAAGTGGTGCATGTGCCCATCCCGCGCGAAGACGAGCGCCAGGCCCACCTGATGGACGCGGTGAGCGCCGGGGCGCGCGTGCTCGTCGTCTCGCAGACGCATTCCAGCACCGGCACCACGCTGGACCTGGCCGCGCTGGGCCGGCACTGCCGCGAGCGCGGCACGCTGCTGATGGTGGACGGCATCCAGGCCCTGGGCGCGGTGCCCACCGACCTGACCGATGTCGACATCTACGCCGCGTCCTTCTTCAAGTGGATGCTCTCGGGGTTCGGCTTCGGTATCCTGGTGACTTCGCCACGCGCGCGCGAAGCGATGGCACCGGCGTGGCAGGGCTACGCCAACATGGACGACACGCGGCAACTGCAGTACGCGCATGTCAACACGCCCGCGCTGTACGGACTCGATGCAACGCTGGACCTGTTCGAGCGCATCGGCTGGAACAGCGTCCACGCGCGCGTGCAGGCGCTGGGCGACCAGCTCATCGCCGAGTCCGACCGGCTGGGCCTTCCCCTCGTCACCCCGCGGGCGCAGCGCGCGGGCATCTTCGTCTTCCGGGCACCGGACGGCGAGGCGGCGCGGCTGCAACTGGCCGAGCGCAACATCAGCGTCTCCGCGCGCGGCGAAGGCGTGCGCGTCTCACCCCACTTCTACAACAGCAGCGATGACATCGCGCAATGCGCCGCCGCGCTGGCTGATGTGCTTGCGGGCTCCTGAGCACCGCATCGCCCGTCGACATCCCGAGGACCCACACCATGCCCCCATCGCACGCCTTCCGCCTGGCACTGGCCAGCCTCCTGCTCGCCACCGGCCACGCCGCCTTCGCACAAGCACCCGCGGCGCCGGCACCGGTGTCCTCACCCACGCTGGCGGCGGTCAAGGCGCGCGGCGTGCTGAACTGCGGCGTGATCGGCAGCTCGCCCAACTTCTCGCTGCCCGACAGCACCGGTGTCATGCGCGGCCTCGATGCGGACCTGTGCCGTGCAACGGCCGCCGCGGTGCTGGGCGATGCGAACAAGGTGAAGTTCACCAACCTCACGCCGGCCCAGCGGCTGGTGGCGGTGCAGTCGGGCGAGGTGGACCTGTCCTTCTCGCAGATCACCTGGACGCTGGCGCGCGAATCCAAGTCGGGCGTGCAGTTCACCGGCACCTATTTCTTCGACACCTACGGCGTCATGGTGCCCAACGCGTTGAAGGTGGCCAGTACCTCCAAGCTCAACGGCGCCAGCATCTGCATGATTACCGGGCCCGGCGAGACCAACGCCGCCGAGTACTTCGGCAAGATCAAGGTGCGCTACAAGCCGGTGCCCTTCTCCGAGGGCGAGCAGATGCGCAAGGCCTTCCTGGCGAAGCGCTGCGACGCCATCTTCCACAGCCTGTCGGCGCTCGCCACGTTCAAGGGCACGCTGGGCGCGCAGGCGGCCGACTACCAGTTGTTGCCCGAGACGCATGCCCGCGAGCCGCTGGCCGGCGTGGTGCGCAAGGGCGACGACCGCTGGTTCGACATCGTTCGCTACACGCTCAACGCCATGATCAATGCCGAGGAGCTCGGCGTGACTTCGCAGAACATGAAGAGCTTCGCCACCTCGGCCGACCCCGACGTGAAGCGCCTGCTGGGCGCCGAAGGCGACCTGGGCCCTTCGATGGGCCTCGACAAGGAATGGGCGGCCAACGTCATCGCGCAGGTGGGCAACTACGGCGAGACCTTCGACCGCGCCTTCGCCGCCAGCGGCATGCCGCGCGCACAGAACCGGCTCGCCGAAAAGGGCGGCCTGCTCTACGCCGTGCCGATGCGCTGAAGCGCCCGCATGAACCGACCCGCACCGCCGGTCCGCTGGAACTGGGGCGCCGTCCTGCGACAGGCCTTGGCCTTTGCAGCGCTGGCGGCGTTGCTGGTGCTGATGTTCCGGGTGACCGGGGCCAACCTGCATGCGCGCGGCGTGCACACCGGTTTCGACTTCCTTGGCAAGCCCGCGATCACGCCGGTGTTCAATTCGCCGCTCGCGTTCCGGCCCGGCGTCGACACCTTCGCCACGGCCTTCGTGGCCGGCGCGCTCAACACGCTCAAGCTCACCGCCGCATGCATCGTGCTGTCCACCCTCATCGGCCTGCTGGTGGGGCTGGGCGCGCTGGCGCACAACCCGCTCGCGCGCTCGCTGGCCAAGGGCTACGTGGAGCTGATGCGCAACATCCCGGTGCTCCTCCACATTGCCTTCTGGTATGGGCTGCTGCTGGAATTGCCGGCCGCATCGGACGGCGCGGGCTCGCTGCTGCTGGCCAGCAACCGCGGCATCTTCCTGCTGCCCACGGTGGATGGCCTGGACGTGCAGGGTGTGGTCTCGATGTCGCCCGAATTCGCGGCGCTGCTCATCGGCATCTCGCTCTACACGGCGGCCTTCATCGCGGAAATCGTGCGGGCCTCCGTCGGCGCCCTGCCCCGCGGCCAATGGGAGGCCGCGTCGGCGCTGGGCCTTTCGCGCGCCGCCGTGCTGCGCCGCGTGCTGGGGCCGCAGGCGCTGCGCGTGGGCCTGCCGCCGCTGTCCAGCGAGTACATCGGCATCTTCAAGAACAGCACGCTGGCAGTAGCCATCGGCTACCAGGACTTCATGGCCGTGAGCGAAACGATGCTGACCGACACCGGCCAGGCGATGGAGATCATGGCCGTCGTCATGCTGTTCTACGCCTGCGTGAGCCTGCTCGTGAGCGCGGCGATGCACGCCTTCGAGCAGCGTCAGCGGCGATGGGGTTTCGCGTGACTCGTTACCTGGCCAGTTCCCGCATCGAGGCCGCGCCGCCGCCCGCGGCGCAGCGCGACTGGATGCATCGCACGAAGGCCGGGCTCTTTCCGACGCGGGCCACGGGCGCCGTCACGCTGGTGCTGGCAGTTCTCTTCCTTGCGTTCGCCTGGAAGCTCGTGGACTGGGGTCTGCTCCACGCGGTGTTCGACACCCGCGGCCAGGGCCCCGATGCCTGCCGCGTGGCGGGCGCCGGGGCCTGCTGGGCAGTCATCGGCGAGAAGTTCCGGCTCATCGTCTTCGGCATCTATCCGTATGCCCAGCAGTGGCGCGCGGCGCTGGCCATGGCGATCCTGGTGGTGATGTACGTGCTCTCCACCCGGCGCAGCTGGTGGAACAGGCGCCTGGCCGTCGCCTGGGCCGTGGCGCTCGCAGCCTTCGGCACGCTCATGTGGGGAGGGATCCCCGGCCTGCCCTATGTGCCCGACGACCAGTGGGGCGGCTTGCCGGTCACGCTCATCCTCGCCACCCTCGGCCTGGCGGCGGGGTTTCCGCTGGCGGTGGCACTGGCGCTGCTGCGCCATTCCAGTCGCCCCGGTGTGGGCAAGGCGCTGGCCGTGGCCTACATCGAGGTCGCGCGCAGCGTGCCGCTGCTCGCGGTGCTGTTCCTGGCCAGCGTGATGATCCCGCTCTTCCTGCCGCAGGGCACCGACCTGTCCAAGCTCTTCCGCGTGTTCGTGGCCTTCTCGCTTTTCACCGCCGCCTATCTGGCCGAAGTCATCCGCGGCGGGCTGCAGGTGGTGCCGCGCGGCCAGTACGAAGCGGCGGCGGCGCTCGGACTGAGCCCGCGGGTGACCACCCTGCGCGTGGTACTGCCGCAGGCGCTCACCGCGGTGCTGCCGGCGCTGGTCAACGTGTTCATCGCCTTCTTCAAGGCCACCTCGATCGTGGTGATCGTGGGCATCTTCGACTTGATGACGGCCGCGAAGCGTGCCATTGCCGATGCGCAGTGGCAGGGTTTCGGCACCGAGATCTACCTCTTCGTCGCTGCGATCTACTTCGTCTTCTGCTTTGCCATGTCCCGCTACAGCGCGAGCCTGCATGCCTCACTCGATGCGGGCCGGCGCTCCTGAGACTGCCCATGTCCGAGATGCTGCCCTCCTCGCCTCCGATCGTGCACGCCGATGCACTCAACAAGTGGTACAGCGACTACCACGCGCTGCGCGACATCAACCTGGAGGTCGGCGAGGGCGAGCGCATCGTGATCTGCGGCGCCTCGGGCTCGGGCAAGTCCTCGCTGATTCGCTGCTTCAACGGCCTGGAGGGCTTCGACACGGGCCGACTCCAGGTCTGCGGCGTGAACATCAGCCCGGCCCCGGGCGATCTCGCGACAGTGCGCCAGCAGGTCGGGATGGTGTTTCAGCAGTTCAACCTGTTTCCGCACATGACGGTGCTTGAAAACTGCACGCTGGCGCCGACGTCCACCCGCCGAATGGGTGCCCGCGAGGCGAACGAGGCGGCCATGGCGCTGCTGGCGCGCGTGCGCGTCGCCGATCATGCGCACAAGTACCCTGCGCAGCTTTCCGGCGGGCAACAGCAGCGGGTGGCCATCGCCCGAGCGCTCTGCATGCGGCCTCGCCTCATGCTTTTCGACGAGCCGACCTCGGCGCTCGACCCGGAGATGGTGAAGGAAGTGCTCGACACCATGATCAACCTGGCGGGCGAAGGCATGTCGATGGTGTGCGTGACCCACGAAATGGGCTTCGCGCACGAAGTCGCCGACCGCGTCGTCTTCATGGACGACGGACAGATTCTCGAAGTGGCGACGCCTGCCGAATTCTTCGCTTCGCCGCAGCACGAGCGGGCCCGGGCTTTCCTCGGCGACGTGCTTCGCCACTAGACGACGGTCGAAGCGTGTCAGGTCGATGCGCTCCTTGCGCGGGGTCCACCTGGCGCGACCGGTTCTTGCCAAATTTTGCCAAACTGCCTAAGCTCGTCCCATGAGCACCATGAACATATCCCTTCCGGACGCCATGAAGTCGTTCGTCGATGAGCAGGTGGTCGAACGCGGTTATGGCACCAGCAGCGAATATGTGCGCGAACTCATTCGCAAGGACCAGCAAAGGCTCCAACTGCGCAGCCTGCTTCTCCAAGGAGGCCTCTCGGCACCTGCCGCCCCGGCCGACAAGGCCTACTTCGAGGGCCTGCGCCAACGGGTTCGCGACGCGGGCAGCAAGGCAGTCCGGGTTGGCGGCAAAAGGTGAAGTCGAAAACCGTTGTCCCACGAGAACAGGCAACCCGAGACATTGACGATGCCCTCGCCCACTACCTGAGCGAGGGCGCGCAAGGCGCCGCACTCGGCTTCATCGACGAACTCGAAACTGCCTACACGCACATCGGCCGGCACCCCGGCACGGGGTCCATACGCTACGCGCACGAACTCACTCTGCCAGGGCTGCGCTTTTGGCCATTGACTCGCTTCCCACACCTGGTGTTCTACTTCGAACAGGCAGACTGCATCGATGTCTGGCGTGTACTACATGGCCAGCGCGATGTCCCGGCCTGGATGCAGGCGCCGGAGGTCGACCCCTGAGCTGCGATGGCTGCAGGGGCGCAACCTACCGTAGCGAACCACGGAATCCGCCACCTCACCAGGCGGTGCGGCCGCGCCTGCCTTTCGTCAGACGGCCACGTGCTTTCGCAAGAACGCGAGTTGGGTGTGCACGTTCTCGTCGAGGTACTCGCCGTAGTAGGGCTGAAAGTGATCCGAGGCGTGCAGCGTGAACTCGCCCTTCGGCATGCGTCCGGCCGCTTGGCGCGCCGCCTGCGCCGAGACGATGCTGTCCTTTGAACCCGCGATCACCAAGGTCGGCACCTGCACCCGGCGGGCGCTGCGGATCGGGTTGTAGCGTGGAATCTGCAGCGCCACGCGCGCCAGCACCTTGTTTTCCCACGGCACGTCGACGATCGCCTTCAGTTCCTCCATGCCACCCCAGGCCTCGGGGCCGGTCAGCACGGCGAAGTCGCCCGGACGACCGGCCACGGGCAGGTAGTGCGGCCTACCGAACAGGCTGCCGACCAGGTCGCGCAGGCCCGCGAGGGTGAGCTTCAGTATCTTCAGCACAGGCATACCCGCGACGGCACCCAGTCCGCTCACGAGCGGGTGCCCTGCGATGACGGCGGCGATCCGGTGTCCGCGCGCCGCCATGCACACCACATGGCCACCGGACAGTGAGGTGCCCCACAGCACCACGCGCTCCGCATCGACCACCTTCAGCGTCTTCACGTGCCGGATGGCCGCGTCCCAGTCCTTCAGGTGGCGGAATGGGTCCACCCAGTGGCGCGGCTGGCCTTCGCTGTCGCCGAAATTGCGGTAGTCGAACAGATACACGGCATAGCCGGCCTCGACGAAGCGCTCCGCATGTGGCATCAGCATTGCCCGAACGCCGGCGAAGCCATGGGCCATCACGATGACCGGCGGGCGTTCACTCCGGCTCGGCAGCAGCAGGGTGCCGGCGCATCGCAGGCCTTCGCTTTCGAACGAGGAATTGATGCTATTCATCGAATCGCTCGCACTCGGGCGCCCACGGAGACCGGTGCAACGCGCAGCGCTGCCCCCCGAGCAGGTTGCACGCTGCCGAACTCCAGCGCGGCATCCTCAACCGGCTCCTTGAGCAACATCACATGGTCTTTCTCCGGGTTGTGCAGGATGCGCCACGGCAGGCTGCGGCCCTGGCGCGGCAGCATCGCCGAGCCGCGCTGCGCGTAGCCCGACTGCAGCTCGGCAACGATCGATTCGTCCTGCACCTGCCCCTGCGGAGCACGCGGGGTCACGACGTCCAGGCCTTTCTTGTCCATGTGCTTGAGCAGCCGGCAGATGTAGGCCGCGGCCATGTCCACCTTGAGCGTCCAGGACGCATTGATGTAGCCGAAGATCCACCCCATGTTGGGAATGTCCTGCAGCAGCACGCCCTTGTAGGTCATCAGTTCGTTCACCGCGCAGACCTTGCCATCCACGCGCAGTTCCATGCCGCCGAAGGACTGGATCTGCAGGCCAGTGGCCGTCACGATGATGTCGGCCTCCAGTTCCTTGCCGGACTTCAGGCGAATGCCGTTTTCGGTGAAGGTGTCGATGCTGTCGGTGACGACGGAGGCCTTGCCCGCGCGAATCGCCTTGAACAGGTCCGCATCGGGCACGGCGCACAGACGCTGGTCCCAGGGCTTGTACGTCGGCGAGAAGTGCGTCATGTCGAAGTCCTGCCCCACATGCTTGCGCACGCCGGCCAACAGCAGCCGGCGCATCTGCGCGGGCCAGCGCTTGGAGACCTTGTAGATCACGCGCGCCAGCAGCAGGTTGCGCCGGCGTGCCATGCCGAAGACCCAACGATCCGGCAGCACGCGCCGCAGCACCTCGGAAATCTTGTCGTAGGACGGCAGTGAGAACACGTAGCTGGGCGAGCGCTGCAGCATCGTGATGTGGGCAGTCTGGTCGGCCATGCTGGGCACCAGCGTCACCGCGGTGGCGCCGCTGCCGATCACGACGACTCGCTTGCCGCGGTAGTCGAGCTTTTCCGGCCAATGCTGCGGATGAACGCTCTGCCCCTTGAAGCGCTCGATGCCGGGGAAGCTCGGCAGATAACCAGCGTCGTGGTTGTAGTAGCCGGTGCAGCTCACCAGGAAGGTGCAGGTGAAGGTGACGGTCTCGCCGCTCTCTTCGTCGATCGCACTGAGCGTCCAGCGCTTTTGCTCGCTGGACCAGGAGGCCTGGGTGGTCTTGACGCCGAAGTGGATCTTCTTGTCGACGCCGAACTCGCGCGCCGTATTGCTGACGTACTCGCGGATCGCTGGGCCGTCCGCCAGCACCTTCAGTTCATGCCAGGGACGCAGCCGATAGCCGAAGGAGAACATGTCCGAATCGGAGCGGATGCCAGGGTAGCGGAACAGGTCCCAGGTACCGCCGATGGCCTTGCGCCGCTCCAAGAGGCCCACGCACTTGTCGGGACATTCGTTCTGCAGATGGCAGGCCATGCCGATGCCGGACAGGCCGGCACCGATGATGAGTACGTCGTAGTGTGTTGTCTCCATGTTCTTTCGCCTTTGTGGGTAGTCATTGGGTGCCTGAAGTATTCCGGGCCAGCGACTTCTCTTCTTGACATGGCGAGACTTCTATTTGACATTTCGAGACATGACAGCCATGGTTCGCGCGAGGGGTCTGCAGGGCTACGTGGCCCTCATGCGCAGCCTGGATCACGACGCAGGCACCCTCCTCCGGCGCTACCGGATCTCACCGGAATCGTTGACGGACGAGGACGCGCTGGTCTCGCTGCGCGCGGGCGTTCATCTATTGGAGGACAGTGCCGTCGAGACCGGCTGCGCCGACTTCGGGCTGCGCCTCTCACGGATGCAGGATGTCGGCGTCCTTGGCCCGCTGGCCATCGTCCTGCAGAACGCACCCACCGTCCGCAAGGCATGGGACTACGTATCGCACCACATGTTCGTGCACAGCCCCGGGCTGGTGGTGGGCGTGCACGACCGAAGCTCGTGCGTCGAAGGTGCCGCGGAGATGAGCTTCGAACTCCGACTGGTACGGTTGCCGGCACAGCGGCAGACGATCGACCTGTGCCTGGGCGACATGCATCAGATCACGCGCCTGCTCGCTGGCCCGAGCTACCAGCTGCGTGCCGTCTCGCTGCCGCATGCGCCGCTGGCGCCACTGGCCGTCTACAAGCGCCACTTCGACGGCGCGCCGGTCTTCACGGAGCAGCCGCGCGCTGCCTTGCACCTCAGCAGGGAAACGCTGGATGCCGACCTGCAGAATGCGAATCCTGCCTTGCGGCAGATCACGGAAGACTACCTGGCGAGACACTTCCGCGTTCCCGGAGAAAGTGTTTCGGCGCGCGTGCGCCTGGCCTTGCGCCGCACCCTCGGCGCCCCGGGGGGCAGCAAGACCGATGTCGCCGGGCTGCTTGCCATTCACCCGCGCACGCTGCAACGCCACCTGACGGCCGAAGGCACCACCTTCGAGATCCTTCGCGAGGAAACCCGCAAGGAGGCCGCGCTTCACTACTTGCGCGAGACGAATATGCCGCTGGGGCAACTCGCCGACGTCCTGGGTTTCTCGGAGCAGTCGGCGATGACTCGGTCCTGCCGGCGCTGGTTCGGCGCCCCCCCCTCGGCGTTGCGCCGCATAGCCGATACCGCCCTCGACCCTTAAGCGTCATGGCACACCTTTTCAGGTGCGCTGGGCGAGCAATGCCTCTTCAAGCATCAGCAGCAGATGGCGCGCGAACAAGTCCATGTTCGCGGCGCGGTCATCGCTGGCGGTCTCGATCGTCCTGCTCCGCGTGATCGCGCCGACGACGGCGATGCACACGTGGCCCGGCGCATCGCCATACGGACTGCCCGAGGGGCCGGCCGCGCCGCTTTCACTGATGCCCCACGATGCGCGATGGCTGTCGCGGACCTTGCCTGCGACCATGAGGGCATAGGGCTCGGTTTCCCCACGCATGCCTGCGACGTCGTCCGGCGTCAGACCGAGCAGGGCCTTGCCGGCGCGCCTCGAGTAGACGACCGCACCACCAAGGAAGAAGACCGAGGCGCCCGGCACCGCAAGCAGGGCGGCCGACACGAGGCCGCCCGCCGACGATTCCACGACCGCAATCGTTTCCTTGCGCGTTTTCAATACGGCGCCCACGCGCTCTGCGAGGCTCGCGAGCGACGGCAGGCCGGCGTCTTCGGTGCGGCCGTCCGACACGGCCGAGGCATAGTGGCCGCCGATGCGAATTTCGCCTTCGAAGCCATGGCCGAGTTCTGCTGCGATCTGGTCTGCGATGTCCTGGCGCGTCGTCGAGGTCATTGGAGTTCCTGGCAAGTGATGCTGCTGGCGTGTACGCAGCGACGGAGAACCGATTGTGGGCCGAGCCGAATGCAGCCGCTCGCCGGTCTTCGTCCGGGTCGGGGATACTTCGCATCCCTGCCCCACGGTCTGCATCGCGCCCCGTCGCGAGGAGAGGTGAAGCTCATGTCCCTTCTTGTCCTGGGTCTCATCCTGTTTCTGGGTGTTCACTCGGTCTCCATCGTCGCACCCGCCTGGCGAGAGGGTCAGATCGCGCACCTCGGCGAACGCGCGTGGAAGGGCATCTACGCCCTCGTCTCACTTGCCGGTCTGCTGCTGCTGATCTACGGCTACGGCCTGGCCCGGCAATCGCCGGTCGTCCTGTATACGCCGCCACCGGCGATGCGTCATGTCGCACTCCTGCTGATGCTGCCCGTGTTTCCGTTGCTGTTCGCCGCCTATCTGCCGGGACGCATCCAACGAACGGCGAGGCATCCGATGCTGCTTGCGGTCAAGCTGTGGGCTGCTTCGCATCTGCTGGCCAACGGCACGCTGGCCGACGTGTTGTTGTTCGGCGGCTTTCTCGCCTGGGCGGTGGCTGACCGCATTTCGGTCAAGCGCCGGACGGTGCAGCACGCGGTGCCAGGCGCGCCGCCCGGGGCCTTGAACGACCTGATCGTGCTCGTCGTCGGCCTGGCAGCGTATGTCGTCTTCCTCTTTTGGGGGCATGCCCGGCTGATCGGGGTCTCGCCGATTGCGTTCTAAGCCATCCTCGGCGAACAGGCGGTTCGGCGGGCGCGAGCGCAATCGCCGCGCCGATGCTCCGCCCGAAAGAACGCGTCTCGCGCAATGCGCCGATTGATTGGTGCACGCCGTTTGTTCTGTTGACAAGCGCCGAAGCCCGCGCAGAATGCCACTCTGATGAGAACTAAAGAACTAACCATCGGAGGACGCCAATGAATGAATTGCTCGAGAGCCAACAACTGATCGTCACCATGACGATCGCCCTGCTCGTGCTCGCCTTCGCCTACTACGCCTTGCGGCGAAACGCCGCCCGGGTCGCGGTGAGGCGCCGCATCGAAGCTGCACGCTTGCGCTCAGGTCACGTCCCGCTCGAAATTCCGACCACGCGCGGCCTCAGTTCCAGCGAGGGGCCGGACACCCTCCCCGAATGGTTCACCCAGGGCGAAGACGCGCACGCGACGGTCGACGAAGCGCCGCGCATGCGACTCCGATATCTCGACGCCCACGGCAAGAAGATGCAGGACGTGCTGCAGGTGGAGCGGCTCGACCTGGAGAAGAGGCTGATCGTCGGCCACACCGGCACGCCGGGCGACGTCCGCAAGATCTTCCTGCACCAGGTGCTGACTGCGCGCAGCGCTGAAACGGGGCAGCGCTTCGACCTCGACACTTGGGTTGAAGCCGTGCGCGTCGCGCGTCGGCGCCGCGGCCTGGCTCGCTAAGTCACGCTCACGGAATCTTTGACGCAACTTCCCAACTGTGGCCAGCGGGGTCGACGAAGTTGGCCGTGCGCCTGCCCCATGGCCTGTCGACCGGCCCTGCCAGCAAGGCCACGCCTCGCGTCTGAAGTGCCTTGCAGACTGCATCAACGTCCGCCACCCACACACTGAGCTGGAAGCGCGAACCCGCGTCCGGCCCGGCCACGGCACCTGGCGCAACGATCTCCCGCGCGTTTTCCGCGCGCAGGAGATTGAGGATCAGGTTCTCGAACCGCATGGCGACGGAATTCTCGTCCTCGAACAAGACCTCGACGCCGAAGACTTCGAGGTAGAAGGCCCTGGCGGCTGCGAGGTCCTCGACGAACAGGCTCATGGCGCTGATGCGCTGCAGACTTTCAGGGCTCGTTGGCATCTGGAAGCTCCAGCATCCTGCAGTCGCCCGTCATTCGGCAAGCACGCGCACGGAAGCGACTTCTGGCAGCGACTCGATGCGACGCCAGTCGAGCGCAAGCAGCACCCTGCTCATGTTCTTGCCGCACCACTCGTCGAGCCGATCCAGTGACTTCCACGCATACGCGTCGACTTCGAGTGTCGGCAATCCCGTGGCGTGATGCGGAAAGCTCGAATGGCAGCGGCAATCATGGACCTGAAACGCGTCCGCTGCGACGCGCAGTGCGAACAGGTGAAGCCGCTTGGCCGGCAGGTAGTCGTACAAGCCGAGATCGTCCAGCGTTTCGGGTTCGAGCACGAGTGAAGTCTCTTCCCAGGCTTCGCGCACTGCAGTCTGCAGGGCCGACTCGCCCGATTCCTGCAAGCCCTTGGGCAAGTCCCAGCGAGAGGTGCCGGTGGCATGGCAGACGAACAGCTCGCGACGGACGTTGAGCAAGACGATCCCACAGGAAACAACCTTGGCCATGTGTACAGCCTGCTGCGACAGAAGCCTGCGACGAAGTCGGCCGAATTCGCCAGGCAGGCGCTCAAGCCCCTTCGATGATCCGGAGGTCCCGGTCGGCCCCGTCGGCGAGCGCGGCCAACGCAACCTGGTAGTCGGGGCTCTCGTGCGTGGCAACGGCCTGCTCGACGCTGCCGAACTCGATGACCACAGTGCGTTCGGTCAAACCGAGTTCGTAGACCTTCGCGGGCAGCCCGCGCGCCAGGAAGCGCCCGCCGCCGGCATTGATGGCAGGGCCCGCCAGCTTGGCGTAGGCCGCCAGCTTGTCGGCATCCTTGACGGCACGGTATGTGCAGATCCAATAGGCGTTTGCCATGGTGAGTTCTCTTTCTCTGCTGCTACGTCATCGAAATGGCCTGAGGCCAACGGGTGGCTCCCGCGATCTCGATCATATTTCGAACTGACTACTGGTGCGGCGGCGGCCACACCGCTCGCGCGCCTCCGCCATTGTGTTCGGCGAGTTGCAGGACGTGAGTGGCCCGCTCGATCGCGTACCGCGCAAAAAGGGCGTCGACAAGGTCTTCCCAGGTCCATGCAGGAGAGGCAGCCGTCGAGTCGTTCATCCCAGCCGTCATCTGCAGCTGGGCAGGCACGGCAATGCCGGCGCGCCTGAGGATCTGGGCCTTTTGTGCTGTTGTAAGCATGGCGTCGATCCTGCAATGAACGCGCCCGTTACTTGAATTGCAGATCCGGCGCGACGCATTCGCGCATCTGGCCCCACGATACCCCTGACGTCAATCCGAGCCAGGGTCGCCAGGTCCACGGATCCAGGTTGCAAAAGCCTCGATGTCTGCTTGCCGCGAGTGCCGCGCCATGGCAACGACGAAAAAGCCATAGCCTGGCAGCGACAGCGGATGCGCCTTGACCAACCTCGCGGCGCTCAAGACCAAGTACGATCCGGCCAACTTCTTTCGCCTCAACCAGAACATCAGGCCGTCGGCGCCAAGGCTTCAATAGGCGAAGCCAAGGCCGAATTCCATCCCCTGAAAAAGCCGGCGTACCCGACAGAGGGGATATGGGATCTTGCCATTGCCGCGACCGCGGTCCGTCAACATGGCAATGCACTATGAAGGCCATAGACAAAGCCTTGCGCTGTTCGCCCGCGTGGCATCCAGAATGCGCAAATCTCAATCAAAGAACAGGAGACTCCCCATGAGCGAGATTCAAGCGGAAGCCAAGTGCCCTTTCCACCACACGGTGGGCCGCGGGACCGGGAATCGTGACTGGTGGCCCAACCAGTTGCGGGTGGACCTGCTTCACCAGCATTCCTCCAAGTCCGATCCGATGGACAAGGACTTCGACTACGCGAAGGAGTTCAAGAGCCTCGACTACGAGTCGCTGAAGAAGGACCTGCGTGCGCTGATGACGGACTCGCAGGACTGGTGGCCGGCGGACTTCGGCCACTACGGGCCCCTGTTCATTCGTATGGCCTGGCACAGCGCCGGTACCTACCGCACCGGCGACGGGCGTGGCGGCGGCGGCCGGGGGCAGCAACGCTTCGCGCCGCTCAACAGCTGGCCCGACAACGTCAACCTCGACAAGGCCCGGCGCCTGTTGTGGCCGATCAAGCAGAAGTACGGCCGCAAGATCTCCTGGGCCGACCTGATGATCCTGACGGGCAATGTGGCCCTGGAATCCATGGGCTTCAAGACCTTCGGCTTCGCCGGTGGCCGCCCGGACACATGGGAACCCGACCAGGACGTCTACTGGGGCAACGAGAAAACCTGGCTCGAAGACAAGAGGTACACCGGCGACCGCGACCTGGAGAACCCACTCGGGGCTGTGCAGATGGGCCTGATCTATGTCAACCCCGAAGGTCCGAACGGCAACGGCGACCCGGTCTCGGCGGCGCGGGACATCCGCGAAACCTTCGCGCGCATGGCGATGAACGACGAGGAAACCGTCGCCCTGATCGCCGGCGGCCACACCTTCGGCAAGACCCACGGCGCCGGTCCCGCGGACCTCGTCGGCTCGTCGCCTGAAGGGACCGACCTGGAAGAAATGGGCATGGGCTGGAAGAGCACCCATGCCAGCGGCATCGCCGGCGACGCCATCAGCAGCGGCCTGGAAGTCACCTGGACCCAGCAGCCGACGAAGTGGACCAACCTCTTCTTCGAGAACCTGTTCAAGTTCGAGTGGGAGAAAGTCAAGAGCCCGGCCGGCGCCGGGCAGTGGCAAGCCAAGGGCGCCCCGGCCGACATTCCGGATGCGCACGACAAGTCGAAGAAGCGCGTGCCGACCATGCTGACCACCGACCTCTCGCTGCGCTTCGACCCGGCCTACGAAAAGATCTCTCGACGCTTCCTCGAGCACCCCGAGCAGCTCGCCGACGCCTTCTCGCGCGCCTGGTTCAAGCTGACGCATCGCGACATGGGTCCGCGCTCGCGCTACCTTGGCCCGGAAGTGCCGAAGGAAGAACTGATCTGGCAGGACCCGATCCCCAAGGTCGATCATCCGCTGATCGATGACAAGGACGCCGCGGCCCTCAAGGCGAAGGTGCTGGCCTCGGGCCTCTCGGTGACAGACCTGGTGCTGACGGCCTGGGCTTCGGCGTCCACCTACCGCGGCTCCGACATGCGCGGCGGCACCGACGGCGGCCGCATCCGCCTGGCGCCACAGAAGGACTGGGAAGTCAACGAGCCGGCCAGGCTGGCCAAGGTGCTCCAGACGCTGGAAGGCATCCAGGGCGAGTTCAACAAGGCGCAGTCCGGCGGCAAGAAAATCTCGATGGCCGACCTGATCGTGCTGGCCGGCTGTGCCGCCGTCGAGCAAGGTGCCAAGAATGCAGGTCAAGGCGCGACAGTGCCCTTCACCCCGGGCCGCATGGATGCGTCGCAGGCACAGACCGACGTAGAGGCCATGAAAGTGCTCGAGCCCGTGGCCGACGGCTTCCGCAACTACCTGAAGAAGGACTATGCGGTTCCCGCCGATGCGCTGCTGATCGACAAGGCCCAACTGCTGACGCTGACAGCGCCCGAGATGACGGTCCTGCTGGGCGGCATGCGCGCGCTGGGCGCCAATGTCGGCGCCACGAAGCACGGCATCTTCAGCCAGAAGGAGCACGCGCTGACCAACGAGTTCTTCGTCCGCCTGCTCGACCTGAACACGACCTGGAAGGCCGTCCCCGGCGAGAACAACCTGTACGAAGGCGTTGATCGCAAGACGAACGAGCGCAAGGGCAGCGCGACGCGCGTGGACCTGGTCATCGGCTCCAACTCGGTGCTGCGCGCGTTGGCCGAGGTCTACGGCAGTTCGGACGTGCAGGAGAAGTTCGTGAAGGACTTCATCGCGGCGTGGACCAAGGTGATGAATCTCGGCCGCTTCGACATCGTCTAGGCGTTCCTCCAATGAGGCCAACGATCGTTGGCCTCCGAAGCCGTGTCCGGGACTTGCCCCGCATGTCCGGACACGGCATATTCGCCACTGACGACGCTACGCCCATACAGATAGCGCGCAGGAGACAACGATGACGGCCAGCTATGTAGAAATACAAGGCGCCCAGGCGGATATTGACCTCTGGGACGGGTTGATCACGGATCAGAACGCCCTCATCGGCGTCATGTTGCAGCGGATGTCCAAGGTCGGATGCACCGATGCAGCATGGCTCGACGAGAGAATCACGGAAGCGGAAAGTATCGAGAATCGCCTGGTTGTGGGACTCGACCGCGCCCAGCGCCGATTGCGGGGTTTGATCTAGGCATCCCGAGCGCTCTATCGGCAGCGTCGCGGTCGCTTCCCTGTTGCCGGCGTGCTCGGGGGTTGCGTGCCCAGGAAGTTGTTCTCGGCTCTCACCAAGGCCAGTGCGGACGTGCGACCCGATCGGTCTGCGAACGGGGCGTGGACCTACACCCACGCACGTGTCGCGAGTGCTAGCTTGGAGCGAACAGAAGCAGGCCTCGCATCATGGCTCCGGCCCCTTTCGTCCTTTACGGCGCCCCAGGTTCAGGTGCAACGCCCGTTCACGCGGCGCTGACGCTGATCGGTGCGGCGGTCAAGGTCGTCGACGTGGCACCCTGGCAAGGCGACAGCGAGCGCACGCGACTGTCCCCGGTCAACCCCATGCGCCAGGTGCCCGTGCTGGTGCTTCCGTCCGGGGAAATCATGACCGAGAGCGCCGCGATGCTGGTCTGGCTCGCCGATCGCTACCCTGAGGCGGCTCTGGCGCCGCACTTCGACGACCCGTCTCGCGCGCAATACCTTCGATGGATGAGCTTCGTCTCGTCCGCCATCTACGCGCTGTACTGGGTGCGCGACGAGCCGTCCCGACTCGCTGAAACCCCGGACGCGCAAGCCACCCTCCTCGACCGCAGCGCAGAGAGAATCGCGCAGTGCTGGCGCATCATGGATGCGCAATTGCCGCGCGACGGCCCTTATCTGCTCGGCGATCGTCTGACCGTGCTGGACCTTTATGTGACCGTGGTGTCGCGATGGCAGCCCCGGCGCCTGCGCTTCTACCGCGAGGCGCCACGCATGGCCGAAGTGGTGCGGCGGGTGGACGCGGAGCCACGCCTGATGGCGCACTGGGCAGCGCGCTATCCGTTCGGCACGGCCTGGGAAAGCGAAGGACCTTGACGTATGCGAGACCTCGTCGTGATCGGCGGCTCGCTCGGCGACATGAAGACCCTGTGCCGGCTCATCGACCGTCTGCCTTCGCCATTCAGGGCACCGATCCTCGCCGTGCTGCACGCCGCATCCGACGGTCCGGCATCGCCCGACAGGATGCTGGCGGACTGCACCGCGATGCCGGTGTCGTTCGGCGCTGATGGGGACGTGATCAAGGCAGGAAGGGTCTACCTGGCGCCTTCCGACCGACACCTTGTCGTGACCTCACCTGGCATCCTCGGCCTCGCGGCAGGCATCCGAGGCCGCGCAGCGCAGCCGGCTGCGGACCATCTGTTCGAGTCTGCAGCCCGGGTGTACGGACCCCGCGTGATCGGCGTTGTGCTGGTCGGCGGCGGGGAGGACGGAGCCGCCGGCTTGCGCGCCATCAATGCGGCGGGAGGGATTGGGGTGTTCCAGGCTGCGGAGGAGACCGTGTTTTCGGGCGATGCGCCGAGTGCGCCGCCTGCCTGGCACTCCCACTCCGCGCACTATCGCCTCCCGCTCGACGACATTGCCGAGCTGCTGCGAAAGCTGATCGACGGCGAGGAAGCCCCGCTCGAATAGCGAGGCGGAACCCCTCATCGTGCCGTCAGTTCTTCGCACGTGCGGCGTTGCGCATGTCGCGGATCTGGTCGTGATTGCGTTGGGCGCCTGCAGCCTGACGCTCGACCACACTGCGCACTTCCACCGGCAGGTTCTCCTTCAGCGCCTTGCGATAGCGTGCAACGGCCGTGTCCTCTCCACGTTCGCAAGATTCGAGGATCGAGAGCTCGCTGTCCGCGCCGAGCGAGCCCTTGACATGGACCCAGCCCCGATGCATCGCCCCGGCCGCGGTGCCGCCATCCGCCGGCTTGCCGCCATAGGCCGCGATCAGCTGAAGCAGTTCGCTCTCGGCTTTCCGGCAGCCTTCGGCGCGGCTGAGGAACAGTTGCTTGGCAGCGGGCGACTCAACCTCTTCGGCGCAGGCCAGGAAGCCGTAGCCGCCGTCGCGCGTGTTCTCCAGCAGGTCGTTGAGGACATCGACCACCTCGTCGTTGGTCAGGGGTTCCGCGTTGAGATCGCGGGAGTCGAGCATGTCGTTGTCGAGTGCCATGGTGAATGTCCTTTCGATCGCCTTCGGAGAAGGCTGGTTTGCGAACCCGGACCTCTTTGCCCGGGACATGGGTTCACCTTCACCGCGATGAAGGATGCGAGCCGTCAGCGCTGGCACCGGCCGCGTGTAGGGTTTGGCGCGCATGACGCTGCCACGCACGGAACCGCTCCAGGCGCTGACCCCCAAGTCCGTGTCGGCCTACATCCTGGTCATCGCGCGCACGGTAGGTTTCGACGCATTCCCCACAAAACCGAGTTCGTGCATGGAAACACAAGAGTTGCATCGCGGCCGCTTGATCGATCACCTCCAACTCGTGGTGCGCGATCTCGCCGCTAGCCAGGCCTTCTATGAGGCGGTGCTCAAGGTGCTCGATATTCCGGTGGGTGGCACCGGCGAGGGCTACTTCTGGGCCGACGAACTGTTCGTTTCAAGTGCCGACAGCGAAGCGGCCCAAGGCAAGCTGACCGGGCGCCATCATCTCGCTTTCCAGGCGCGGGACAGGGCAACGGTCGATGCGTTCCACAAGGCCGCGCTGGCGCATGGCGGCACCGACAACGGCGCGCCCGGGGAACGTCCCTACCACCCCGGCTACTACGCGGCCTTCGTGCTGGATCCCGACGGCAACAACATCGAAGCCGTCTTCCACGGCGAGGCCCGACGAAGCGCGCCCTCGGTCAAGGTGACGTTCTGATCCAGGCTCGAACCTGATCGGTCAGGCAAGGCGGGAATTCTTCCCACACACCTTGTCCCAGCGATCCCACGGTCCATTCGGCCACGGCGGTCATGCTCGGGCTTCTGCCCGGTCCCGGACTCGACATGACGCCCCATCTTCCAGCGTTGCTGCGTCGCCATCCCGTCAGCGCGACGGTGGCGGCGCTCGCCCTGGTGATGGCCGCGTTCGTGATCCTGTTCGACTGGAACTGGATACGGCCGTCGCTGGACCGCTATATCTCGCAGAGGACCGAACGCGAATTCCACAGCGCCTATCTGCACGTGAAGCTCGGGCTGACGCCCACCATCCAGATGCGCGACGTGTATTTCGGCAATGCCAAATGGTCGAAGGAAGCGCCCGCCATGGCGAAGATCGAGAGGCTCGAATTCTCGATCGCCCTGCGCGACCTCCCCGACAAGATCCTGATCCCGCGCGTGGCGCTCACACGGCCCGAACTGGTGTTCGAGCGCCTGCCCGACAACCGCAAGAACTGGATCCTTTCCGATCCCTCCGACACCTCGCCCAGCAAGCTGCGCATCAGCACACTGTCGGTCGATCATGGCCATCTGCGCTACATCGATCACGGCGAGCCCTTCACGCTCGACGTGCAGGGCAGCACCTTCGACCCGAGCGCGCAGGAGAAGGTCAAGGACGCGACCGCCAGGCCCTCGAACAACCGCTACACCACGCAGTACGACTTCAAGGGCACGTACCACGACGCGACCTTCTCGGGGCGCGCGCTCACGGGTGATGTGCTGAGCTTCCAGGAATCCGGCGTTCCCTTCCCGCTCAAGGGCGAGCTGGACGCCGGGACGACCCGACTCGCGGTGGAAGGCACGATCGCCGACGCCGCCAACATCTCCGCCATCGACACGCAATTGCGCATCGAAGGCCAGACGCTGGCCAACCTCTATCCCTTCCTGCTCCTGCCGCTGCCGGCCTCGCCGCCCTACCGGCTGCAGGGCCACCTGATCCTCAAAGGCAACCGCTACACCATGGATGACCTGGCCGGAAAAATCGGTTCGACCGATGTCACCGGCAAGGGCGCGTACGTGGACAGGAAGCCGCGCCCGCTGCTGACGGCCGACCTGCACAGCAACCTGCTCAATCTGGCCGACCTGGGTCCGTTGATCGGCGTGCAGACCCAGCAGAGCGGCGGCAAGCCGGCGGCGTCGCAGGCCGAGACCAGGAACAGGCCGGCGGCCAAGGCCAAGGAAAAGGCGACCGATCCCACCCACCTGCTGCCGGCGGGCAGCTTCGACGGCAGCCGCCTGCAGAAGATCGACGCGGAGGTCAACCTGATCGCAACGCGGCTGGTGGTGCCCCAGGCGCTGCCGCTCGAGAGTCTCAAGGCTTCGCTGCAACTGCACGATGCGATGCTCAAGGTGGCCCCGCTCGACTTCGGCTTTGCAGGCGGCACCATCGCCTCGCGCGTTGCGCTGGATGCGCGCGAGCCCACGCTGAAATCCGATGTGCAGATCGACCTGCAGCGCGTGCGCGTCGATCAACTGGCGCCCGACAGCAAGACGATCGCCAAGGGCGCCGGTCGCGTCGGGGCGACGCTGCGTCTCAAAGGAACGGGCAACTCGATTGCGGATGCGGCCGCCAAGGCCGACGGCCGCATCGCCGCGACGGTGGTGAATGGCCGCATCTCCAACCTGCTCGACGCCGCGAGCGGCCTGAACGGCGGCAAGGTGCTTGCGCTGCTCGCGGGCGGCGACAAGGACATCGTGATCAACTGCGGAGGGGTTGCATTCGACGTATCGGGCGGGCGCGGCAAGTCCACGCTGTTCGTGATCGACACCGAGCAGACGCAGGTGCTCGGCACCGGCTGGTTCGACCTGGAACACGAGCGCTTCGACATGACCGTCGCTCCCAAGCCCAAGGAAGTGGGGCTGCTCTCCCTGCGCACGCCGGTGCGTGTCTACGGCAGCTTCAAGCAACCGGATTTCGAGATCGAGAAAGGCCCCCTGCTTGCGCGAGCGGGCGCCGTTGCTGCGCTGGCGGCCTTGAACCCGGTGGCCGCCCTCGTGCCTCTCATCGAACCTGGCCCCGGCGAGGACACCAACTGCGCCGCCATCCGGCAGACCGTGGCGAGTGCGAAGCAGCAAGCCGACGGGGCCAAATCGGGGACCGCGTCGAAGACCCGGAAGAAGCCATGAAGGCTTCGATCGCCCTGGGCAGGCCATAACTCCGAGGTTATCGGGCCATCAGAAAGTATTTCGATTTGGTGAATATCGCGTCCTAGACTTCTCCCATGGACTCGATCAGCGCACCGACCGCCATCACGGCCGGGGTTCCGGGCGCCAGCGAGGCCCCAACCCAGGAGTAGCCCCATGGACGTCCTTATCTCCGGAGCCAGCATGGCCGGCCTCTCGGCCGCCTACTGGTTCACCCGTCTCGGTCACCGGGTCACCATCGTCGATCGCGCGGACGGCCTGCGTCCCGGCGGCGCACCCATCGACGTTCGCGGACGCGCGCTCGGTACCGCGGAGCGCATGGGCATCCTGGCGAGGATCGAAGCCGAGAAGGTCATCAACCTCGACCCGGCGCCGGTCCTCGACGGTACGGGAGCGCAAGTCGCGACCCTCGATCTGCGCTGGTTCGCCAACGAGACCGACGAGGACATCGAGATCACGCGGGACCGGCTCAACAGGATTCTGCTGGGTGCCATACCCGACGGCGTCGAGTTCCGCTTCAAGTCTTCCATCGCGTCGCTCGCCGACGGTACGGGCGGTGTGGACATTACTTTCACGGACGGCCTGCAGCACCACTACGACCTCGTGGTCGGCGCCGACGGCCTTCACTCCAACGTGCGCAAGCTCGCTTTCGGACCCGAGGAGGACTATGTCCGGCACTTCGGCCACTACGTCGCGCTCGTCGATCTCCCGACCGATCGGGAGTGGCACCGCGCCATGCTCAACGTCCCCGGCCTCACGATCGCCGTACGCGATGCGGGCGACGGCCCGCAGGGGCTGATGCTCGTCGCCAGCGCCGAGATCGACTACGACTACCGCGATCTCGATGCGCAGCGGCGACTGATCGGCCAGTTCCTCTCCCGCGTCGACGCATGGCAGGTGCCCGACCTCTGCTCGGCATTCGTCGATCCGGCCGCCAGGGGCTTCTACTTCGATTCGGTCAGCCAGACCCACATGCCGCACTGGATCCATGGCAACGTCGCGGTGATCGGCGACGCGGGCCACTGTGCTGCGCTGCTGTCAGGCATGGGAACGACGCTGGCAATGGTGTCGGCGGAGATCCTGGCGAACACGTGGACCGAGCACGGCGGAAACATGGAAGCCGCATCCCCTGCCTATCACGAGCGCCTGCGCCCCTATGTCGAGCAGTGCCAGGCATTTGCCAACGAAGGTGCACCGATCATGGTGCCGGCGACGCAGGAGGCGCTCGACAAGCGCAACGCGCTCTTCCGGGAGTACGCGGCCAGGTTCGCGAAATGAACCGGGCCGCCCGGTCGTCGTCGCTCAACCCTTGAAGTTCTTCGCCATCGAGATCACCGCGTTCCGATCGAACGCATTGATGTCGTCGATCAATTCATTCGTGAACAGCCGATTCGGGTCGCCCAGCTCGGTCGCCAGCTGGGGGTTCTTGCTGGTCTCGGCGGTCATCTCGATGTTGGACTGCCACTCGGCCAAGGACATCGCACCCATGCGTTGATCGGGATCCCCGGGGCGCCGCATCCAGTTGTTCTTGCGGTCCTTGAGGATGAAGGCCAGCTCCTTGCGTGCTTCCGCCTCGCTGCGACCCTTGGGGCGGCTCTCTGGATACACGGCCCAATGCAGGTCGATGCCGGCGTCGAGGTTGGCGTTCGAGAACAGCGTGGACTTGGCGATCCCCTGGAACAGCGCCACCAGCGCGCCGCGTTCCTCCTTCAGCATGCGCCGCGGCACGCAGATCCAGCCCGAGCCGTATTGCGCCAGCTTCGGTGTGATCGGTACATAGCGCAGCGGCCCGTTCACCAGCTCGATGCGCGCGGCGGCGGTGTCGAAGGTGACCATGGCATCGACCCGGCCGGCCTCGATGGCCGTGCCGGCCGGCGCGCCGTCGCCGATGGCGATGTAATCGATGCCGTCGTCCTTCAGGCCCAGTTCGGCGAGCATGAACTTGGTGACCACGATGCCGGGATCGCCCTGGTTGCGCACGCCGATTTTCTTGCCGGCCAGGTCGGCGGCCGACTTGATCGGGCTGCCGGGCTTGACCACGATCACGTTGGCATTGCGGGGCAGCCACTCGTAGACGCTCACCAGGTCCATGGTGGGGTCCTTGGCCAATGCCGGCAGGAGCAGGCCCGGTACCGCGGGCCCGAAGTCGACCTGGCCGGCGCGCAGGCTCTGCATCGCCTGCACCATGCTCGACATGTTGACGTACTCCACATCCACGCCGTGCGGCTTGTAGAAATTGAGCCGGGGGTCCTGGCCCGCCGTGCAGAAGCACTGCTGCGGATCGTTCACCGCGGCCGTGTTGGCCACCTTCATGATCCGGAGCTTCTGCGCCAGCGCCGGCAAGCCGGCCGTGAGCCCCAGGGCGCCGAGGGCCCATCCGATTTGACGTCGATTCATCATGGTGTGGTCCTGTTCTCGAGTTGGATCAAGGAAAGAGGGGGTGCCGGTTCGCGCTCAGCTGTTGACGGTGCGCTGCGAACTGTCGGCGGGCATCCAGTGCAGCACGCGCTGCTGCACCTTGCGCAGCGCCGCGCTGAGGGCGATGCCGATGACCGACAGCACGACCATCACCGCGAAGCTGCCTGCGGTGTCGGCCTGCGCCTCCGATTGCAGGATCAGCACGCCCAAGCCGGCCTGCGCACCGACGAACTCTCCCACCACGGCGCCCACCACGCTGAAGGCCGCGGCCATGTTCAGGCCCGCGAAGATGTAGGGCAAGGCGCTCGGAAACTTGGTGTAGCGGAAGATCTGCCAGCGCGTGGCCGACAGCGAACGCAGCAGGTCGATGCGATCGGCATCCACCGCCTTGAAGCCGGCGATGCTCGTCACCAGCACCGGAAAGAAGGTGAGCAGGCAGATGATCATCACCTTCGAGCCGATGCCGAAGCCCAGCCAGACCACGATGATCGGCGCCAGCGCCACCTTGGGCACGCTCTGCAGTGCGGCGATGTAGGGCGAGGCCAGCGCTTCGAGCCGCGGCACCTGCGACACCACGATGCCGATCACCAGGCCCACCGCGCTGCCGACCACGAAGCCGAGGAAGATCTCGCTCAGGGTGATGGCGCCGTGGTACCAGTAGCCGTCCTTGGCCAATGGCGCCGCGTAGAAGCCGTTCCACAGGGCGACCACGATGTCGCTGACCGGCGGCAACAGCTGCCTTGACACACCGAAGACACGCACACCGGCTTCCCACAGGCCAAGGAGCGCCGCCAGAAGCAGCACGCCCTGTACTCGCGTGGCATTGAACAGGGATGGCCTGGCGCGCGACCGGATCGGTTTCGGCGCCGGCATGGCCACGGAATCCGCGGCATTCGGGGAAATGGTGGCTGGGGTCATCGTGGCGCCCTTCTTGGCTGGCACATCAATCGAAGGAAGCGGCATGCGAGAAGCGCTCGCGGATCGACGCGGTGGCCGCGGCGAACACGGGGTCCGACATCACCGCCATCTCGCGCGGGCGCGGCAGGTCGATGCGCAGGACCTGCTCCAGGGTGCCGGGGCGCGCCGACATCACGAACACCTGGTCGCCCAGGAAGACGGCCTCCGGAATGGAATGGGTGATGAGCACCACGGTCTTGCCGCTTTCCATCCAGATGCGCTGCAGCTCGAGGTTCATGCGCTCGCGCGTCATCGCATCGAGCGCACCGAAGGGCTCATCCATCAGCAGGATCTTGGGGTCGTGAAGCAACGCCCTGGCGATGGAGGCGCGCTGCTGCATGCCGCCCGACAGCTGGCTCGGCAGTTTGTGCTCGAAGCCCTCCAGCCGCACCATGCTCAGCAGCTGCATGGCGCGCTCGCGCGCCCGCTTCATGTCCAGTCCCAGCACCTGGGCCGGCAGCATCACGTTGTCGAGAATGCTGCGCCAGGGCAGCAGGATCGAGCTCTGGAACACCATGCCGACATCGCGTCGCGTGCCGCGAATGGCTTGTCCGTCGAGCGAGACCTGGCCCTGCTGGTAGTCCAGGAGCCCGGCCAGGATCCGCAGCAGCGTGCTCTTGCCGCAACCACTGGGCCCGACGATGGTGACGAAGCTGCCCTGGGCGATGCTGCAGTCGATGTTCTGCAGGGCCAGCACGCCACCGTCGGTGTGGTCGCCGCCGAAGCGCTTCGACAGCCCGGCGATGCGGATGTAGTCGGCGCGCGGGGCATTCATCGTGGACCTCCGGACTTGAGGAAGCGCACCAGGTGCCCGGCCACGACCTCCGGTGCCTGGAGCGCCGTGACATGGCCGACGCCCGGCAGGAGTACGCCCTCGGCGCCGCGGATGCGTCCGGCCATGGCCAGAGTGACCGAGGCCGGCACCACGCGGTCGAGCTCGCCGGCCAGCAGCAAGGTGGGCGCCACGATGTCGGCCACGCCGCTGTCGATCGTGGTGGCGACGGTCGCGGCGCGCCGTTGCGAGCGCGCGTTCTGCGGCCGCACCTGGGCGAAGATGGCGCGCAGTTCAGGGCGCTCCTGCAGAAAGGCCTCGGGAAAGAACCAGGTCGCGAGTTCTTCGGCTGTACCCGGCAAGCCGCGTCGCAGCTCGGCCAGCGCGCGGGCATCGGGGCACAGCTCCTCGTGCGGGCGCGGCAGCGGCCAGGTGCTGCCCAGCACCAGGCGGTCCACCGATTGCGGATAGGTCAGGGCCAGCGCCTGCGCCACCCGGCCGCCATAGGAAGAGCCGAACACATGGGCGCGCTTCAGGCCCAGCGCCCTGATCAGCCGGTGCGCATCTCCGGCCAGGTCTTCCAGGGTACTGGCCGTCGAAGGCCCTTCGGTCTCGCCGCAATCGCGCTGATCGTAGGCGATGACCGTGAAGTGCGGCGCCAGGTGCGGCACCAGAGCCGCGAACATCTGGCGCGAGGCCTCGGCGCCGTGCATCAGCAACAGCGCATCGCCTTCGCCCGTGCGATCGAAGGCAAGGCGCTGTTCGCCGGCCTGCACATACTCGGTCATGCTAGCGCCTCCTCGGCCAGCCAGAAGGTCATCTCGATCTTCAATCCGCGCGGGTCGCGCAGGAAGAGCTGGTGGATGTCCCAACCGGGAATGGGCGCCTCGTCGAAGGGCACGTCCTGCCGCGCCAGATGATCGCGCATCTCGGCGAGGCCGTGCGAACGGAAGGAGATATGGTCGAGCGGCCCGGTGTCCGTGGCTGCATCAGGCGAAGCCAGGTGCGCATAGAGGTGCACGATGGGCTGGCCCTCGGCATAGAGCCACGCGCCGGGCGCGGGAATCTCCGGACGCGCGCCCACCTCCAGCCGCATGACGCGCGTATAGAAGTCCAGGAGTGGCGGCAACTCCTCCGGCATGCAGCGGATCGTGTAGTGATGCAGTGCGCGCACAGGCATGGTGATTCCTTGGTTCAGGCTTCTTCAAGGGACGTGGCGAAGGCGGCGCCGGCGAGCCGGTAGTGCAGGCCGGGCGCCAATGGCACCCAGCGCGCCACGGCGAGCGCCAGGAGTTGGATGCCCAGGACCTCCTGCGGCGTCCATTGAGGGCGAATGCCGAAGACGTTGAAGGTGGCATAGCAGGTGCGCGCGCGCAACAGCGGCACGTTGACCACGCTGGCCAGGCCCATCGACCGCATCTGCGCGAAGTCGTCGAAATGCCGAGCCAGCACTTCGGCGCCTTCGCCCACAAAGGGCAGGCCGCGCAGGAAGATGCGCTCGGTCCATGGCGTCGATGTCTTGAGCTTGGTGCCGTTGACCGGATAGCGCGCCTCGGAACTGAAGAAGCGGCGCAGCCGGATCTCGCCCGCCGGGTCCGCATCGGTGGTGACGTTCTGCTGGATGCTGAAGGCGCTGCCGGGTGCGATGCGCAGCCTGATGGCATCGACGCTGCGCAGTGCGTCCTGGCGATCGACGGCCTGCGCGATGGCGTCTAGATGCTCGGCCGAGAAGACCTCGGGCAACGGTGCGGTTGCAGTGGACATGCTGGCAGTCTAGGCCGCGCAATTCACCGAAAGAAGCTAATTTGTCATGCCTTGATAACCCAGGAGTTATGGCCTGTGGCGTCCACCCCCTGACCCTTCTGCCGGTTGTGTGGATGCAGAAGAATCGAGAAGACAGGCGCCGCTGAAGAGCAGATGATCCTTCCCTCGCCAGGAGAGTGAAATGAATCCGAATCAGGCTCTATGGGAAAAGGGTGACTTCACGCAGCTTGCTGCCTTCATGCGGGACAGCGGCGAGGAGATCGCGCGCGGCCTGGGCATCACGCAGGGAATGAAGGTGCTCGATGTGGGCTGCGGCGACGGCACGACCGCGTTGCCGGAGGCGCAGCTCGGCGCCGATGTGCTCGGCGTCGACATTGCCCGCAACCTGGTCGCCGCGGGCAATGCGCGCGCGCACGCCGCGGGCCTGACGAATTGCAGGTTCCAGCATGGCGATGCATCGAACCTCGAAGACATCGCCGATCGCTCCTTCGATCTGGTCGTGAGCATCTTCGGCGCGATGTTCGCGCCGAAGCCGTTCGACGTGGCCAGGGAGTTCGTGCGTGTCACCAAGCCAGGCGGGCGGATCGTGATGGGCAACTGGATTCCGAACGATCCGACCTTCGTCGCGCAGGTCCTGAAGATCAGTGCCGCGTACTCGCCGCCGCCGCCCGAAGGATTCGTCAGCCCGATGACCTGGGGCGTCGAGGCGAACGTGCTCGAACGCTTCACGGCCGCCGGCATTCCCGCGGACGGCATCTCGTGCGGGCGCGAGACCTACACCTTTCGCGCGGGCGTCGGGCCGGCGGCCTACATCGATGCCTTTCGCCTCTTCTACGGTCCGACCATGAACGCCTTCGAGGCGGCTGCGCAGAGCGGCAGGACGGAGGCGCTGCAGCAGGAGCTGATCGCCCTGGCCATCCAGCAGAACAAGAGCCCGACCGCTGACGCCACGGTCATTCCCGCCACCTTTCTCAAGGTGACGGTCACGGTCTGACGACCGTCCTTCAGTCAGCGCATCGAGGCGACGTACGGCGTCGGAAAGATTCCTATGATTTCGTCCATCGGCCGAATTGTCGTGCGGTCGCCACGCGAACGGGGTCATGGTTCTGTCACATGCGCTTTCCAGAATGACCGGCCTTGTCAGTCGCTGTGGATTTCCTGCGGCGCTGCTGCCGGCAAGCGACCCACCCATGCCTCGCTTCATTCGCCCTCCCCTCCTTGGCGCGGCCTTGCTGGCGCTGTGTGCATCGACCGTCGCGCTCGGTGCGGAGCTGGACTTCAACACGCTCGAGGTCCCCGCTGAGACGCAGTCGAGCGGACCGGCGCAGCCGCAGTCATGGACGCCGGCGCACCCTTCGTCTTCTTCCGCGGAGATCGAGAGCGCGCCGAAGGCGCGGTCGCACGAAGAAGCCCCAAGTCCGGGCGGCGCCGTGTTCACGCCCTTCGCCGAGTCGCCACGAGCCACTCCGGCGGGCAACCCGGCTCCGCACGACAAGCCCGCGCCGGCTGCGCGCGGACTCGGAATTTCCGGCCTTGTGGTGACCCTGGCTGCAGTTCTTGCAGGTGCCGCCGTGCTCGCCTGGCTGCTGCGCAGAGCCTGACCTTGCGGCATCCGCGCGAAATCGACCGCGTGGTCCTACCTGAGATAGGAGCGCAGCGCGGCTCGCCTTCGGCACCTGGAAGATCGAGGTCCTGGGTGGGTATACGAGCGCAATCCTCCTCATGCTCGTGGCGGGGCTGATGGCCTTTCAATCCGTCGAGCGCCTCCTGGCCCCGACCGCCATCCACTACGACGAAGCCCTTGTCATCGGCGCGGTCGGGCTCGCGGTGAATCTGGCATGCGCATGGTTGCTGCGGGGTGGCCACGAACACACGCACCATCACCACCATCACCATCACCACGGTGACGGCCACGACGACGTGCATGGGCACCAGGACCTGAACCTTCGCGCCGCATACATGCATGTGCTCGCCGATGCCGCCACATCCGTTCTGGCGATTGCTGCCCTGGCGGCAGGCAAGCTCTGGGGCGCCGCGTGGCTCGACCCCCTGATGGGCATCGTGGGCGCAGGGCTCGTCGCGATCTGGGCGGTCGGTCTTCTGCGAGATTCGGGCAGGGTCCTTCTCGACGCCGAGATGGATGCGCCAGTGGTGGCGGAAATCAGGGAGGTCATCGATGCAAGTCCGATCAAGGCGTCCATTTGCGACCTTCACGTCTGGCGCGTCGGCAAGGGCAAGTACGCTTGCATCGTTTCGCTTGCGACTCACGCCCTCGTCGAACCCGACTACTTCAGGCGACAGTTGGCTGTCCACGAAGAATTGGTCCATATCTCAGTGGAAGTGAATCGGCTTTCCGGCTTGCACGGGCTGCATGAGGCGTCCCCGGCTTGTCCTCCTTCCTGGGCAGGCCCGCGCCCGCCGCGGCGCCGGCGCTCGATTTCCCCAAGCCCTTGAGCGCGCAGGACGAACGCGCGTCGCCGGAGTTGTTCGGCATCCTGAATTTCATCCTGGGCTTCGCGCCGACGCACCCCTCGGAAAAGGCGCTGATGGCCCGGTTCGCAAAGCTCGACATCGGCGCAGGCAAGACCTTCGACTTCGCGTCCCTGTCTCCCGAGCTGCAGCAGGCCGTCAAGGACGGCATCGCCGACGCGTGGCGCGCCAACGAAGCGACCAAAACGCTGTTGGACACGCACCAGCTCAGCAGCGGCGACATCTTCGGCACGCGGGCCTATCTCAAGAACAACTATCAATACCGAATGACGGCCGCCGTACTCGGCATCTACCGCATGCCGGAAAGCCTGCTCGTGGCCAACCCGATCCATCGCTACCTGATCAACTCGCCGATGCTGCCGCAGCTCACGCGGGATGCCGACGGCGGCCTGACGATCTACCTGCAGAACATCTCCCCCGGTGCGGACAAGGAGCCCAACTGGCTGCCCGCACCCGAGGGTCCTTTCGTGGCGGCCATGAGGCTGTACTGGCCCAGGAAGGAAGCGCTCAGCGGCCAGTGGCAGGCGCCGCAGCTTCAGCGGGTCAACTAGCGCATCGGGCCAAGACGACAACAAGGATTCCCCGGCACGGGCGCACCACCTGCTAAATTCTGGCCACGCCGCACCGGCGACGGGGCGAGCGCCGGTGTCACGTCACCGTCGTCCCGGCGGCTTAGCGTGGTTTCGTCCGTGGTCAGCGTTTTGGAGATACGCGATGAAGAAGTGCATAGCGGCGATGGTGCCCCTGGCAGCCTTGATGGGCGCCGGTACAGCCGCGGCCCAGTCGTCCGTGACGTTGTTCGGCGTGATGGATACCTCCGTCAGCGGCTACTGGAACGAGTCGCAGGGCCCTTTCGGCAACAAGTACACGACAAGCCAGACCGTTCTGACGAACTCGGCCTACAACTCCAGCCGGCTCGGCTTTCGCGGCACGGAAGACCTCGGTGGCGGCCTCTCGGCCGGCTTCTGGCTCGAAGCGGGCATCAATTCCGACGACGGTTCGGGCGCCGGATCGGGCGGCGCACTTCAGTTCAACCGTCGCTCGACTGTCAGTCTCAGTGGCGCATTCGGCGAGGTGCGCCTGGGCCGCGACTACACCCCGACGTACTGGAACGACAACCTCTTCGATCCGTTCGGCGTGAACGGCGTCGGCACGAGCCTGATCAGCACCGCCAACGGGCAGACTTCGCCGGGGAGCTTCAGGAGCGGCTGGACGAACGGCCAGTATTCGCGTGCCAGCAATTCGATCGGCTATTTACTGCCGAACCTCAACGGCTTCTATGGCCAGATCCTGTACGCCTTCAACGAAGCGGCCAGCTACGACCCCGGTGGCCTGACGCCTCCGGGCGCGGCCGCGATCGTCGCCAACCCGGCGCTGGCAACCGTCGCCGACAACGCGCGCGCCGGCCGGTACATCGGCGGCCGCGTCGGCTACAGCAAGGGACCGCTGGATGTAGTGATCGCTTACGGCGAAAGCACCGTTGGGTCCAACTACTACCTCGGTACGACGAACAACATCGATATCTGGAGTCTTGCCGGCTCCTACGACTTCGGCGTGGTCAAGCTCTTCGGCGAGTATTCGAACAACAAGATGGATACGAGCTTCGCGACCAACACCTTCAATCCCTTCGGCACCAGCAAGCCTGGATTCAACGGCGTGCTGATCGGCGCGACGATACCGGTCGCGGGGTACGACCTGATCCGCGTTTCGTATTCCGCGGTCAGGTACAACAACACGAACACCAATCTGCTTGGCACGACCACGAATGTCTTTGGCTTCAACAACCAGCCGAAGGCCGACAAGTTCGCCATCGGGTACGTGTACAACTTCTCCAAGCGCACGGCACTGTATGCGACCGTCGCCTACCTGAACAACAAGGACGGCGCCGGCCTGACGGTCGGAGGCCCGAACTTCATCAGGCAACCCGCCGCCGGCGTCACGGCGGTGCCGGACAAGTCGTACGGCTACGACCTGGGCATGCGCTTTTCGTTCTGATCCGGCTGCCACCTCGCGAATCGCCTTGTCCGCCTGGGCGCGCCCGGAATGGACATCGTCATCACGCTCGACGAATCCGAAGCGTTGCTGGGCTGACGGGCGTGCCTAGTGCGGCACTTCGACCGCAGCATCCGTCACGACGCGCCGCGGGCTGCGGATCAGCAGCAGCAGCGGGATCGCGGCCAGCGTGATCACCATCATGATGCCGAAGTCGTCCAGATAGCCGATCAGCACGCCCTGGCGCGTGACCTCGCTGTTCAGCATTGCCAGACCGGCCGCGCCGGACGGGTTCATCAATGCGGGCAGCGCAGCGAGCCCGTGGTTGCCGGGCGCCACGGTGGCCGCGAGCGTCGCATGGGCCTCGCCCGAACGCTCGGTCAGCAGCGCCTGGACGATCGAGATGCCCACGCTGCTGCCGATGTTGCGCAACAGACTGAAGATCGGCGTGCCCTGGTTGCGCAGGCGCGCCTCCAGCGTCGCGAAGGTGGCCGTCGACAGCGGCACGAAGGTGAAGCCGATGCCCAGTCCCTGGATGAATCCCGAGACGATGATCAGCGAGCTGTCCATCTCGAGCGTGAGGCGCGTCATCTGCCAGAGCGAGAAGGCGGTCAGGCCGAAGCCCAGGGCCATGATCGCGCGCACGTCGACCCGTTGCACCAGCCGCCCGACGGCGATCATCGCGATCATGGTGCCGATGCCGCGCGGCGCGGTCACGGCACCGGTATAGACCACCGGGTAGCCCATCAGCCCCTGCAGGAAGCTGGGCAACAGCGCCATCGTGCCGTAGAGGATCATGCCGACGATGAAGGCGAACAGCAGCCCGGTCACGAAGTTGCGGTCCTTCAGGAGGTCGCGATTGAAGAATGAGACGCCTTGCACGGTCCATGTGTGGACCACGAAGAAGGCGAAGGCGATCAGTGCCGCGGCGGCCTCGAGCCGGATCTCCCACGAGTCGAACCAGTCGAGCTGCTCGCCGCGATCGAGGAACAGCTGCAGCATGCCGATCGCGATGCTCAGCGTGACGAATCCGAAGATGTCGAGCCGCTCGCCCTGCGGGCGGCTCTCGGGCAGGAAACGCATGATGCCCCAGAGCGCGAAGATGCCGACCGGCAGGTTGATGAAGAAAACCCAGCGCCAGTCGAAGTTCTCGGTCAGCCAGCCGCCCAGCAGCGGGCCGAGGATCGGGCCGACCATGATGCCGGCGCCCCAGATCGCCATCGCCTGGCCAACCTTCTCGCGCGGGTTGATGTCGAGCAGGACGGCCTGCGACAACGGCACGAGCGCGGCGCCGAAGACCCCCTGCAGCAGGCGGGCGGCGACGATCTCGACCAGCGAGTTCGCCACGCCGCAGAGTGCGGATGCGATCGTGAAACCGATCACCGAGACCATGAAGACCTTGCGCCGACCCCAGTGCCCGCAGAGCCAGCCGGTCAGCGGCAGCGCAATCGCCGAGGCCACGATGTAGGACGTGAGCACCCAGGTGATCTGGTCCTGGGAGGCCTGCAGGCTGCCCTGCATGTGCGGCAGCGCGACGTTGGCGATGGTGGTGTCCAGCGCCTGCATGATGGTCGCGAGCATGATCGACACGGTGATCAGGCCGCGATGGGCGACGCCGCCCTGCGATGCTGCAGTGGTGCTCATCGCGCCTCTCCCGACGCCAGCGACATCAGGCCCTCTCGGGCCTTGCCGAGCAATGCGACAAGTTGGGCCCGTTCGGCAGCCGAGAGGAGCGCCAGCGCCCGCACCTGCAGGCCGTCGCTGAGGCTCAGCGCGGCATCGAGCGCGCTCTCCGCACTCGGCGCCAGGTGGACGTGCCGCATGCGGCGGTCGTTCGGACTTTGCTCGCGACGGATCCAGCCGGCCGCCTCTAGCCGGTCGCACAGGCCGCCCACGGCCATGGCACTCAATTCCAGTCGCTGCGCCAGTTCGACCTGTGACATGGGCGTCTCGTCGCCATGCATCGCCAGGGCGCCCAGAAGGCGGCACTGTGCGCGGGTAAGCCCGATGCGCTCGCGTGCCAGGCGATCGAATTGCTCGCCGTAGAGCTTGGCGACGTCGTTGACCAGAAAGCCGAAGCGCTGGCTGAAATCTCTTTTCATAAGGGGGCTGATTATAAATATGCTTAGTTATTGGCGCCAAAGCAGGCGCGGTTGTCACAGTAGGGGGGGAGAGGGTCGACCTGGTGCGAGCGAATAGAGTGTCAAACCACGGGAGCTATCCGCGGTCCACCCAGCGAATAGAGTGCAAAAAACTGCTGCCGCCCGCGCGCGGGATAGACACAGATCCTTGGGCACGGCCCAATCATCCACAGAACGGGGGAAGTCCTAAGAACGAAACCTGTTGATGATGTCCCCGCGGATGGGCCGCGCACATATGCCGTGCTGGCCGTTTACTCTGGAGGCAAGCATGAGCGGAGCATCAAATGCCAGCGTAAGCGAATCACCCCGCTCCACGCCTCAATCGCGGGACCTGACGGATGAAAAGAGGTTTGACATCTACCTCGAAGCACTGAGAGACGCCCACACTTCAATGGCCGATTTCCATGTGAAGTTGTTTGCCATTCTCTTGGTGGTCATCGGTTGGTTCTCTGCCTCAACGAACCCATTGCCGTTGCTTTGTACGTTCCCCCTGTTCTCTATGTCGCCATCACCGGCGCCGTGGCTGGCTTTTTTGGACTGAGGCAATTGTTCGCGATCATCGGAAAGAGGGTGCGGATTCAACCGGTCGATGCAACACATTCGCTGAACATTTCAGCGGGTGTATGGAAGCCGAGCGTCTTGCGCGGCCTCTCGTTCAATTGTCTCGCGATCGCGTTGAGTTGAAGCTGTGAGAACCCCGAGATGTCCATGCCCTTCGGCATGTACTGCCTGAGCAATCCATTCGTGTTCTCGTTGCTTCCGCGCTGCCATGGATTCTGCGGATCGCAGAAGTA
>NZ_JBFUKW010000034.1:0-82316 GCF_056400665.1 Variovorax sp. P5_A3
TTCTGGCCTTCAGGACCGGTCTGGTGCGTCTTGAGCTGCATGCCGAGGATTTCGCCGGCGAGCTTCTTGACGTCTTCGATCGACTTGGCGACCTTGACGCCACCGCCCTTGCCGCGGCCACCCGCGTGGATCTGGGCCTTGACAACCCAGACCGGGCCGCCGAGCTTCTGAGCGGCTTCGACCGCCTCCTGCACTGTGTACGCCGGAATGCCGCGCGGCACAGGCACGCCGAACTTGGCAAGAATTTCCTTGCCTTGGTACTCGTGAATCTTCATGACTAAACCCTTGAGAACTTGCGAAAACCAGTCGTGGCAGCTCGAGACTTGGCTCAAGGGCCCATCGATTGAACATTCCGGACGGCCAAAATCGCTCCGGCAGGCGTATTATGCACAATGCATTGTTGCAAGGAACGATACTATGATGTGTCGAAACGTAAGGCTGAGGGCGCACTCTGTAGAGTGTTGCTCCGCGCCGATTCAAAGAGGATGCAGGGTATGCTATGCACGATAGTCGCCCACGAGCCAACCATGGAATATCGAACGAAGGAAGAACAGGTTGCCGACTTCTTGAGAGAGGGCATCATCTCGGGTCAATTCCCACGGGGATCTCGTCTGAAACAGGCCGAGATCGCTGAGCAATTGCGTCTCAGCATCACGCCTGTGCGAGAGGCACTCAAGCTGTTGGCCGCTGAGGGCTATGTGGATGGGGATTCATACAAAGGCTCTCGGGTCGCCGAGTTCGATCCCGCAGCGTCTTCCGAGACACTGAGCCTTCGAATGAACCTCGAGTCCCAACTCGTCCGCGCGGCGGTCGACAAAATGACCGCAGACGACTTGGTGGCGGTCCGCGCACTCGCCGACGAGTTCGAGGCGGCCATCATGGCGGGAGATCGAAAGACAGCGCGCGGGGTCAATTACCGCTTTCACCGCCGGCTGTATGCCATTGCGAAGCTGCCCCAGACGCTGCACTTCGTCCAGATCCTCTGGGCCAAATACCCCTTTGATTTGATCAATGCCGAAGACGGTCGCGGCGAACTCGCGGCCGACGAGCACAAAGAGATCATGACGGCATTGGTCAACGGCGATGCGACAAGCGCCATGCTGGCAATGCGCCGTCACATCGAATCGGGTTGGGCGGTCCTGAAAAGCGAATAGCTCACCATGCTCGACAAGCGTGCAGATGGGTGCTAACTCGATTCCGACCCTGCAGACGGTCCGGTGATCGAGCCCTTTGACGTTGACCGGTCTCGCCTTTCAATGGATGAAGCCGGCAGCAGCACACCGGCTTCGATTTTTGCTCCTGAACCCGACATGAGGCGATCGATGCGCCTGGCGAGCAGGATCACCTTTCCGGTAAGAGCGTCGAGTAAGGCTCGCATTTGAGTTCAGGCGCGCTGGAGAAACGGCCTCTTCCCACAACCACCGGCTTCAGACCGCGTCAACAACGATGCGGCGGGCACGTTCGACCACAGGTCGATCGACCATCTTTCCCGCCAGCGCAAAGACCGCCCCTCCACTGGCTTCGAATCCAGCAAGAACTTCCCGAGCCCACTGCACCTGGTCAGCTGTGGGTCGGAACGCCTCGTTGACTCCCGCCACCTGCTTGGGATGAATGCAAAGCTTCCCGCCGAAGCCCAAGCTTCGCGAACGCCTGGCATCCTCGATAGTCGATTGAACGTCATCGATCGCAACGCTGACCCCATCGATGGGGGCCTCGAGCCCAGCAAAACCGGATGCCAGAACAAGTTGGGATCGCACCGACGTCATGACGTCACCGACATCCTCCATGCCAGAGTCCACGGCAAAGTCGACATTGCCAAACGCAAGCCGCGACACGCCTCGGGTAGCCGCCACGGCTTGGGCCTCCATGACCCCTGCGACCGACTCAATCAGTGCGACCACTTCCCGGCGAGAAGCTCCGTCGCCAGCGGGATGGCTTTGGTCAAGGGACTCCCGAATCGAGCGCGCGTCGGATTTCGGAACCATCAGACCGGCGTTCGGGAATGAAGCCATCACTCGGAGGTCCTCCACAAACCAAGTCGTATCGACGCTGTTGATTCTCACGATCGCCATCCCGCCGGCTTGCAGCCAGTCATGCACTGCATGCCGTGCCGCTTCCTTGCGCTCCGGCGCTACGGCATCCTCAAGGTCGATGATGATGCGGTGAGCACCGCTACTCGCGGCCTTGTCAAAACGCTCCGGCCGATCGCCCGGTACAAACAGCAGGCTGCGGGCGATCCGCGGCACGCCAAGGCCCTCTTCAGCTAACCCCCTAGGAGACGTACGTTCAACCGTCTTGGCGCCTGTCGCAATGTTTGACATCGTTATCTTTCTTCAAGAGCCCGTAGCGAACTCAAACGCCGTCCTGCAAATGCGTCGGCTCTCCGCTGTGAGGGCAGTTGCGGGGACGAGATCAATCAAAGGCTAGTTCATTCGCCGTAGTCACCTTGCAGAATCGCTGTATGGTTGACATCGCCGCGGAATGTTCCGCGGCCGTCAGAGCACAACAGCAGTCTTCCAGCACGACCATCTCGAAATCACGGTCGTGACCATCTCGAACGGCGGCCTGAACCACAGCATTGGTGGAAATGCCTGAACAGTAGATTCGACGGATATCCCCTGCACGCAAGATCGCCTCAAGCTGCGTGCTGTAGAACGGACTGACACGGTGCTTCACGATGTCCAGGTCTCCGGGCAATGGGGCGATGTCGGGGTGCACCTCAGTACCCCACGTGCCCAGCTTGAAGATACCTTTGGCCCTCGCGCCGCTGAAGATCGGCGACTCGGGAGGGCACTCCGCGTAGTCGGCCGAAAAGCCGACACGCACATAGGCCACACGAACACTCGCCGCCCTCGCCTTTCGCAAGGCGATCTGGGTATTGGCAAGGATCCGGCGCTGAGTGACTTGCTCCCCATAGGGCCCCTTACCGTTGGGCCCATCGGCGTGGACAAGGTCGTTCTCCATATCCATCACTAGGTAGATCGAAGCAGGTTTAGCCATTGGTTTACCTTAAGAAGCGTTGACTAGGTTCGCAGAAACGTCGGAGTGTTGGGCCAGCAAATGCGTGTCACTCCAAGGTGATCCCCGCCTTGCTCGTCACATTCTTCCATCTGACGACGTCGTCCTTGAGCATCTCGTTGAAGTGCGTGGGTTCATCCACCACCAGCTCGATTCCGCGGCTCGCCATGGCCTGCTTCGCTTCGGCGCCTGCAAACGACGTACGAAGTGCCTGGTAGAGACTGTTTGAGATTTCCGCAGGCATCTTGGCGGGCCCGAACACACCAAACCACGCCGTCGCCTCGTATCCCGAGACGCCTGACTCCCTAATAGTCGGGATCTGCGGAACTGCGGAAGACCTCTCGGCGCTCGTGATCCCCAAAGCGCGCAGCTGTCCACTGGTGATGAAAGGCATCGAAGACGGAAGCGTGTCGAAGTAGGCTGAAACCTGTCCACCCAGCAAGTCGGTGATCGCTTGGCTGCTGCCCTTGTACGGAATGTGCTGGAGCTTCTGAGCGCCCGTCGATTGGATGAACAATTCACCAGCCATATGGGTGATGTTCCCGTTGCCGGCCGACGCGTAGGTCACAGGACCATCGTGCTGCTTGACGAAACTGACGAACTCAGAGATCGTTTTGACCGGCAGCTTCGGATTGACCACCAGTACCAATGGCGTGAAGCCTACCTCGGTGACTGGCGTGAAGTCGCGCACCGGGTCATAGGGGAGCTTGGGATACAAGGCCGGGTTGATCGACTGAGTCGCCGTAACGCCTAACAGCAGTGTGTAGCCGTCGGCAGCGGCTCGACCGACTTCGGTCGCGGCGATGATCCCGTTGGCACCAGGCTTGTTCTCAACTATCACGCCTTGGGCAAGCTGATCGCTGAGATTCTTGGCCACCTGCCGAGCCACGAAGTCCGCCCCTCCGCCTGCCGGGAAACCGACCACCAACCGGATCGGCTTTTCCGGATAGCCCGCCGCAGCGGCTGGCGCAACCCCGCATATGCACGCCAAGACGGTCCACAACGATCGCAGAATGTAAATCTTCATAGTGTCTCCAAATGGCGGTAGGTGGTTTAAGCAGCACTCGCCGTCGCACGATCCGCCTGCTCGGCCTTTACCGGGGCCCACAGCGGCCCATCGCTCTTGTGCTCAAGGACGGCACCGGAGACCTGCATCTTTCGGTACTGTTCCTGGTCGATGCCCGCCGAAAGCAATACGTCCCGGGTGTGCTCGCCGAGCTGGGGCGGCGGGATCGTCTCAGGCTCGGCCTGCAACGCCTGCGGAAACACAGGCACGTCGAACTGAAGACCTTCAAGTGAAAAGTGATTCAACTTTCCTGGTACGTGGGCTTGGGGGTTTGAAAGGACGGTCTCGATCGGGAGCACCTCGGTGAACCCGAACCCGGCAGCCGCGAACTTGGCTTGCAGGGCGTCGAACGGTTCGGCCACGACGGCAGCCTTGACGATTGCTTCCGATTCGGCAAACCGCTTTTTTCGTTGACGAAGAGTCTTGAGCGACTCGTCTTGGGCCTGCGGCAACCCGAGGACCTGGCAGAACTTGGCCCAGTGGCCGTCGTTGAGCATCAACAGATAGATCCACCGGTCGTCCGAGGTTCGATAGGCACCGTAACCGGGCATGCTGAATTCGCCATTCGGCTCACGTTCGGGGTGACCGAAGAGTTGAGTCTTCAACTGAACGCCGGCGAGGTCTCGCGCAGCCACGTGAAGCCCGGTCTCGTACAGCCCGATTTCCACATACTCGCTAGCGGAAGCTTGGTCGCCTCTCTTCTTTAGAAGCGACGACAGGATTCCGATCACCGCATAGGCTCCGGCGAACTGGTCATGGTACGAAGGACCCAGGCGGCTGGGCCGGCCGTTGATAACGTTCGCCTCCATCACCCCTGTTGATGCTTCCGCCACCGGGTTGGACGCCAGGTCGTTCTGCAGAGGGCCAGGGCCGTAACCGCGAATGTGGCAATAGATCAGTTCGGGCTGCACTTCCTCGCAGTCCTTCTGCGTGACCTTCAGGCGTCGAGCCGAACCCGGCGAGAGGTTGTGGATGAGGACGTCCGCGGTGGCGAGCAGCGCGCGAAATGCGGCATGCCCGTCTTCGCTCGCCAGGTCAATGCACACGCTTTTCTTGCCATGGCTGTAGGCGATGAACGTTCCGCTGGGGCCGCCACGCACAAGGCTGCGCGTGGGATCGCCGACGGGCGGCTCGACCTTGATCACTTCCGCGCCCAATTGGGCCAGGATATGGGATGCGAAAGGGGCAGCCAGCATGGTGCCCAACTCGATAACGCGGCAACCTGCCAGTGAGTTGTTTTGCAAAATGCTCTCCTAGTTGAGCGAATTCATCGAAAACAGAAATGGGTCCGACAACGTACGGGGTGGACCACACGTTCGACGCAATCTGAGAAGGAGTCAGTAGATGACCTCTCTCTCCTCCAGCTCGCGTCGCGCGACGGAGGACAGGCCCAGGAGCTCGCCAAAGACGTAATCCTCGTCTTGGCCCAGCGTTGGCGTGAGCCGCCGAATGCCGACATCGGAACTCGCGGAGAAGCGCGCCGGCGGTCCGACAGCAGCGCGGGCGGGAAGGCCCTCGGCCTCCACTTGCGTTATCGCTCCGCGCTGACGCAGGTGTGCGTCCGCCGTCAAGTCCTCGATGGTCCAGGACACATGCGCACCGACGCCCGCCGCCTGCAAAGCCGAAGCGCATTCGCCTGCATCGACGCGCGACAGCCACGCACTGAGCATCGCCTCGACGTCGTCATTGCGCTCCAGCCGCGCAGCAGTGGTTGCATAGCGAGAGTCGCTCCCGGCATCCTGATGCCCGAGTACCGTCGCAAGCGCCTTCCATTCATCGTCGTTGCGCACTGCGATGGTGAGCCAACGATCGTTTTGCCGAGTGGCAAAGACGCCATGCGGGGACATTCCGGGATGGGCGTTGCCAGGTCTCGTCGGCGATTCGCCGCAGGACGCCTGCAGCAACGCGTCACCCACCATGGCGGACGCAATTTCCCTTGCTGCCAAATCGACATGCTGCGCACGTCCCGTTTGCTTGCGCTGATGCAAGGCGGCAACCACGGCAAGGGCAGCATGCATGCCAGCGGTGTGGTCCATGACATGACGCATCTCGACAGGCGGACCGTCGGTGTAGCCACTCATCCAGCCGAGACCACCCCAAGCCCCAAACAACGGCGCGTAGCCTGCGAAGTGCGAATCCGGCCCCGTCTGGCCGGAGGCCGACAGAGAGAGCATGACGAGATCTGGTTTGATCTCACACAGGGAGGTGAAGTCGAGACCCAACCGCTGCATCACTCCTGGCCGGAAGCTCTCTGCCGTGACGTCGGACAACCCGACCAGACGTTTTGCGAGGGCGACGCCTTCGCCGTTTTTTAAGTTCAGGCGCACGGAAAGCTTGTTGGCTGACACCTGGTCGAAGGTGGCCGCCTCCATCCGTCCATACACCGCATGCGGTTTGCGGAACGCGTCCGGACGCGAACGACTCTCGATCTTGATGCACTCAGCGCCGAGTTGCGACAGCATGTGGGTGCAGAACGGACCGGCCGCATGGATGGTGAAGTCAGCGATGCGGACATTGTCTAGCGGGCCCATGCAGCCTCCTCTGTTTCTAAAGGTGTCTCCGGCAATTCGGGGCTTTGCCCGTACTCCCCCAATTCAGGCACTCCGCGCGTGACGCGAAGTGGGGTTTTTCTGAACTGGAACGGAGCGACCAACACCTCCGCCGTTGCGCCGCCAGGCAACGTGACGGGCGTGAAAAGCTGTCGTGCCAGTTCATGCTCACCACGAAGAATTTCGTCCGGCCCGCGGTACTTCGCCGCGGGGACGCCTAGCGCCTGTGCTCGCTCCACCATGGCATCCACGCATTGCCCACGGGCCCACTGGCGGATCTGCGCGTTGATCTCGTCGCCCCGACGACTGCGTTCCAGAGGGTCATCGAGCCAGGACTCAGTCGCCCAAGCAGGCCGGCTAAGTAGCTCGACGAAGGCCTGCCATTGACGGTCCTCTAGCATCAGGAACTCGATATATCCATCGGCTCCTTCGAACACGCCCCCATACCGGAAACGGCGCATAGTTCGGTGTTCAAGTGAACCATCGCCCAGGCGCTGGATGGCAAAAGCGCCCACAGCCGCGACGGCATCCTGAACGGCGGTGTCCACGACCTGTCCGCCGATCGACGGACGCGCCCACAAGGCAGCCAGAGCTGACAGCGCAGCGGCCACTCCGCCTTGATACTCCGCGAAGTGGCCGTAGATCTTCAGCGGCGGCCGGTCGGGAAACATCTCATTGGTGAGGCCATTTGGCAGGAGATAGCCCTCCCCCCCGGCATGGATCATGTTGATCTCTTCGCCCTTCCAGTCAGCCTTGTCGCCGAAAGCACCGAACGGCAGGACCGAGGCATGAATGAGCTGCGGGTGGCGCGTCGCCAAAGCGGCAGCATCGAGTCCCGCCGCATGGCGCGCGGCAAGCGGTGTGTCGTCGATCAGAATATCGGCGCGGTGCAGTTCGCGCTCCAGCGTGGCCTGTCCCTGCTGGGTCGACAGGTCACACGCCAGGCTGCGCTTGCCGGCGGCCAGGTACGCAAAGAGCGCACTCAAGCCACCCGCACTCTGCAGCAAGGGGGGCTCCCGCCGCAGCGGTGAGCCTTCGAGATCCTCGAACATGATGGTCTCTGCGCCCAACGCAGCCAGTAGCCTCCCGGCGTAGGCCGCGGCAACCCCTCGCGAACGCTCGATGACGCAGATGCCTTCGAGCGGGAGCCTCTCGGCTGCGGTTGGCATGTCTCGGATCCTCTTGTCTTTTTGGGTCAGCGAACGACGGGCAGTTCGAGATCGCAGCCGGAGCCGTCGACGAACGCCGGCAGCTTGACATCGCGCGAGGGAAGCGCAACCGTTGCGATGCCCGGGGTGGTCACTTCACCGCGCTGGTTCTCGGCCGCGATCTCAATGTCCACCAAGGCGAAGCCGTCCTTCACGTACTTGCGAATGACCTTGCCTTTGCACCAGGTGGTGTCGCCAACGATGTTGAACCGACGCATTTCGGTGCGCACGCGCTTGAGGAAACCTGCATCTCCCATCCAGTTGGTGATCAGGGTGGCCATCCACGACGAACGCTGAGGTCCATAGTCATAGGTACCGGGGACGCCCACTTCCTTCGCAACAGATTCGCGATGGTGGCCGATGCCCGTGTACTCAACTCCGCCGCCCGCTTCCGGATTGCGGAAGAAGTGCCCCGGGTGCTTGACCGCAGCCTGCAGCACGACGCCGTGCGTATGACCGCGACCACAGCCGACCAGGAAACCCATCGTGTCCATCAGCGACAGCGGACCGCGTGCGATGGGCGGCAGCTCTTCTCCGACTTGCACTTCCTCCCAGTAGCGAACGTTCGATCCCCGGATATTCTTCGGCTCATCCAGGACCGCCTGATCGATGCGGTCATGCTCCTCGCTGCTGTATTCGTGCTGCGAGATGTCGTTGTACTTTCCAGTATCGCGGGCCGCTTTCCGTTCATGGCGCGTGCATGTTCCCAACCCGCGGGCCAACAGTTCGCCGCGCTGGTTGTAGTAGCACGCCTCCACGTACTGCAGCACCAGCCGCCCTGAAAACTTGCTTTCCTTCACCTCGACGCCAACCACGCGTTCGATCGCGCTGATGCGATCGCCAGGCCGGACGTGCCGGAAGAGTTCCCAGTCATTGCCGGCGTAAAAACCGTGGACGCCGGGCAGGCCCCAGCGCGTGCGGCCGAGCCAGCCGAAGGCCATGGGGAACATGGGATGACCAACCTGCGTGCCGAAACGCGTGGCCATGCCATAGCCTGGATCGCGGTACAAGGGATTGAGGTCGCCAATGCCGTTGCACCAGTTGCGAAGCGTGTCCGCGGTGGCGTCCTGCAAATACGGGCCTTCGGGCCGAAGTTGCAAGCCGATCATGGCCCTTGCGTCTGCGATTGCCGCGTCCGTGATGATTCCCTCTGCCGGGCGATACCCGGCTTCCGCTTGACCTGCTTCACTTGGTGTATCGACCACTGAGCTCATGGAACTTCCTTTGAAAACAAAACGATGAAACGGATGCGTTGACTAGCTTCAACGTCCGACCTGGCTACCTGCGTGCACAATGCATTATCCACCAGTTAGGCGATTTGGCGCAGTTTTGCCCAAAAGAATGCATTAGGGTATTCCCGGTCTTGCAAGTTACTTTGTGGGCCCGCTCAGCCCCCTCCAGGCCAATCCAGCAGATCTAGTTCGTGGAGGCGGAGCACGGATGGCCCGCAAGCGCGCGGCCGTGTCGCGCCAAGCTCTTCGGGTTGACTAGGGTCCAGAGAAAAGCGGCTTTTGATACAACACATTCTTGGCCGCTCAGCGGCCGACGCTCATACTCGACCTAGCCGATCCGCGGATAGAACAACAGGTTCTCCGTCATCGCAGAGTTCGTGCAGAGGTAAATTGCCCTGAAGCCTCGTCGGAGAGCCTCGGCCTCAGCGAAATGCGCATCCGACGCGGTCTTCTGACTCGCCGGCGACACTGCCACGGTGTCGATGTAGAACCCGGCTGTCTCATATTGAACAAGCACACCCACTAGCCGGCCGGCAAGTTCTGCTACCCAAACCTTGCCACTGGCTGTGAGTTCGGCATAGTCGGCCAGCATGCGAGCAGGTAGCCTTAGCGTCACGTCCGAGGACGCCTCGATGGCCCGGACCACCAAGTCTTCATCCACGGTGAGTCTGATCCGGACGTCGTGTAGCGGTCGGCCAGCCGGCACCGGTTGAGAGGATAAAAGTCGACTAAAAGCGAACGGTTTTCGGTCAACTAGATGCGCATCGACGTCATAGAGCCCGTCATCTCTCGCGTGCGCGCGCATCTCTAGTGATGTGAGTTTAGAAGTGCGTTGAACTATTCACGAGGCACCACCGCAGCACCGAGTTCCTGCGGTTCGACATCAACAACACCAGGCCAAAGCCCTTTGTCTGGTCGAAAGCCGCCGATGACATCCTCGCCAGCGTCGAAAGGTTTTTCTACAAAAAAGCAGAGGCCGACGCACAATGCATTCTATATACTTGTGCCGGCTTGAGCGGGCTCAGCGAACCCATCGCCAGAAGGCATCGCCGCGGATGCGCTGGAATCGGCCTTCGCTGTCGGTGGCCTCGACATGGTCGATGTGGCCGCCGGCTTCGCGCAGCGCGGTCACCGTATGGCTCATGAGAAAGCGCACGCCGGCCATCTCGGCCAGCTTGACCAGCTCGCGCGCGAAGCGGTTGGCGTCCCCCGATTCGTCTTCCGCCGTGTAGGTGGCGCCGGCCAGCTGGGGTCGGATGTGGGCCAGCGCGGGTTCGATCTTCACCGCCTCGTCGGCCGAGATCACTTGGCGCTAGCAGCCCAGTGCGCGCATCTGCTCGGCCGGCTTCAGCGCGCCGTCGAACTCCTTTTGCGTCGTGTGGAAGTGCAGGATGCCCTGCGTGCGCTGGTCGTAGGCCAGGCCGGTGTCGCGGCGCAGCTGCTGCAGCGTGTCGCGGCTGTAGGTGCCGAGCCGAACGATCTGCTCGATGTTGTGGCGGGTGCGCGCCGGCGTGCATTCGCGCAGGAACTGCAGGCCCCAGAGCCACCGGCGCATGTCGGCGCGAATGCGAAACAGCAAGGGGGCGTCCTCCTTGCCGAGCCATTGCAGCACCCTCAGCGGTGCGCTCGGGTTGGCCCAGGGCTCGGCATGGCTGACCGAGATGTCTATGTACCTCCGGCCGGCAATCAGCTGTTCGAGTACATCCATCGCGGTCTGGAGACCGGTCTGCTGCGATGGTTCGACGGCGAGCGTGTGTGCTGAGCAGACCCCTCGCATTGGGCAACCCATTTGAATTTCGACAGGGCCATTTTTCTTGTACTCGCTGAGACCCCACTGGTAGACACGCGGCGCTGCGCCGCTACGAGACGGCATCGAACCACTTGGCGTCACCACCGAAGAGGTCGGTCAGCTTCCGCGCCCCGGCGAAAAGCGCCTGAAGCATCGGCCCCTGATCGATGTTCTCGAAGCGATAGCGCGGCCCGGAAATTGTCAGCGCGCCGACCAACTGTCGATTCACGCTCAACACAGGCACCGACAAGGCCGCGATTTCCGCGTCGTACTCGCCGAACGAGGCACAAGACATCTCGGCACGGACGCGGTCATATTTCTTTCCAGTCTTTTTCTCACCGAAAGCCAAAAGCACCTGTGGGGCGGCGCCCTTGTCGATTGGCAAGCGGTCGCCTTCGCGGATGGCATCCCGGATCATGCGGGCCGAGTCAACCCGATGAAGGCAAACCGCATGCTCACCGTCACGGATATAGAACGATGCGCACTCGTACGTGGCCTCGACCACTTCGCGCAGCACCTCCGGCACGTGTTCCGAGGTGCGGCATTGCCGCTGGTAGATCGCACCGAGCCGCAGTGGCGCAGCACCCAACTGAAAAGAGCCGTCGGCCAGGCGCTTGAGATAGCCCATGCGCTGCAGCGACTCGGCCAACCGCAGGATCGTGCTCTTGTAGAGCCCCGTGCGGCGCGCAAGATCGGCGAGCGTCAACGCATAGTCCAATTCGTTGAAGGCGTCGAGCAGGCTCAACGCTCGTTCCACCGCGCTCACCCCGGAATCATCAGCCATCGAATGCCACCCAGAAGAAGATCGACCAAGTTTAGCCCGACCCTCCCGGACACCACGCGCGCCTTGAACACTCTCAATGCGCGTCGACGTCCAGGCCCAGGAACCGTTCGAGCACCGTGGCATCGGCATCGAGATCTCCGGTGCGGCCTTCGTAGACAACAACGCCTTCCTCGAGAATGTAGTGCCGCCGGGCAAGCGCGCGGCAGACTGAAAAGCTCTGCTCCACAAGCACGATCGAGATGCCCGATGCGCCGACGCCGCGAATCAGTTCCGTGAGCTCGTCCACGATCACGGGCGCGAGGCCTTCCGTGGGTTCGTCGAGCAACAGCAGCCTGGGGCCCTGCACCAGCGCCCGCGCGATGGCGAGCATCTGCTGCTCGCCGCCGGACAGCGCACCCCCGAGATTGCGGCGACGCTCGCGCAGACGCGGAAACTCGTCGTAGACGCGCTCCAACGTCCATGCCGCGTGCTTTCTCTGTGCGATCTGCAGGTTCTCCTGCACCGACAGCAAAGTGAAGATTCCGCGGTGTGCGGGCACCAGCGAGATGCCGCGGCGCGCGATGTCGTCGACCGCCACGCCGGCGAGGTCGACGCCTTCGAAGCGCACCGAGCCGGCATGTGCATGCAGCAGCCCGACGATCGTGCGCATCGTCGTCGTCTTGCCCATTCCGTTGCGCCCGAGAACGCTCACGATCTCGCCCGCATCCACGTGCATCGAAACGCCATGCAGCACATGGCTCTTGCCGTAGGAAGCATTCACATTCTCCAGCACCAGAATGGCTTCGCTCATGACTGGCTCCCCAGATAGACCTGCCGCACCTGGGCGTTCTCGCGGATGGCCGCCGGTGCACCTTCTGCGATGACGTTGCCCTGGAACATGACGGTGATGCGATCGCTGATCCCCATGACCACACGCATGTTGTGCTCGACCAGCAGCACCGAGTAGCGGGCCTTGAGCCGCTGCAGCAGTTCGGCGATGCGGGGCACGTCCGCAAGGCCGAGTCCGGCCAGCGGCTCATCTAGCAACAGCAGGCGCGGTCGGGCGACCAGGCACATGCCGATTTCCACCACGCGCTGCACGCCATGCGCGAGTGAAGCGACCGGTGTCGCGGCATGGCGCGTCAGCTCCAGCTCGCGCAAGACGTCCATGGCAACGTCGAGCCTTTGCGTCTCACGCGTCCAGTTGCTCCAGAACCTGTAGGACCGCGACGGAGCGACGCCCATCGCCGCCATCTGCAGGTTGTGCAGCACGCTGCTTTCGCCGAACAGACTCGTCACTTGGAAGCTGCGCGCCATGCCGAGTCGGGCTCGCCGATGCGCTCCAGAGCGCGTGATGTCCTGCCCCTCGAACACGAGGCTGCCGCGGCTGGCCGGCAGGCGGCCGCTCACGATGTTGAAGAAAGAGGTCTTGCCCGCACCGTTCGGGCCGATCAGCGAGTGCAGGCCGGTCGTGCCCAGCTCAAGATCGATCTTTCCGACTGCCGTGAAGCGGCCGTAATCGAGCCCAAGCCCGCGAGCAGCGAGGAATGGGTTGCCTGCTGTGGTCATGCGTGATCTCCTGCGTGCGCGCTGCGGCGATCCCGCCAATGCGCCCAGGCACCGCCGAGCCCGCGAGGCGCGAACAGCACCACGGCAATCAGCACCAGGCCGACGATCATCTGCCACCTCGGCCACAGCTGCGAGAGCTGCTCGGCCATCAAGGTCATGGCGAGCGCGCCGAAGGCCGCGCCAAGAAGCGACCGGCGTCCGCCGAGGATCGCCATGATGAGGATGGTCTCGGACGTCATGAGGTCGATGTTGGACAGCGGCGCCGAGCGCAGCTGCAACGCGTAGAGCGCGCCGGCCAGCGCGGTGATGCCCCCGGAAAGGCAGAAAGCCAGCAGCTTGAGCCTTTGGACGTCGTAACCGGCGGTCTGCGCGCGCACCTCGTTTTCGCGCACCGCGTCGAGTGCGCGGCCGAAGGGCGAACGCACCACGAGGCGCAAGAACGCGATCGCAAGCACGAAAACCACGGCGATCAACCCATACTGGCCAGCGCCTTCGCCGACGATGCCCTCGAGGCCCGTGACGGGGCGCGGAATGTCGAGCAATCCGTTCTCGCCGCCGGTGAGCTGGGGGAACGACAGTGCGGCAAAGTAAGCGAGCTGCGCCATCGCAAGCGTGATCATCACGAAATAGATGCCGCGCTGGCGAATGCTCAGCACGCCAATCGCCAGGGCCACGATCATGCCGACCCCCATGCACACCGGCAGTGCCGCCATGCCCGTGCCCGGTGCCGCCTTTAGCACCATGCCGACGGCATAGGAGCCCACGCCGAAGAAGCTGCCCTGCGCGAAGCTCAGCAGTCCGGCGTAGCCCAGCAACAGGTTGCAGGCGGCCGCCGCAATCGCGAACACCAGCACCACGCCGGCCGTGGCCGTCGATCCCATCACCAGCGGCATGGTCAGCGCAAAGGCAGCCAGCGCCAGGCAAAACAGCCCGGAAGAATGTTTGATCTTTTCAAGCACGGCCGAACAACCCCTTGGGCATGACGAGGAGGATGCCCGCCATGACGATGAAGATGGCGAGACGCGCGCCCTCGGGCCAGATCGCGCTCATCATGCTTTGCGTGACGCCGATGATCAGTCCGCCCACCAAGGGCCCGCTGAAGCTGCCGATGCCGCCGAGGACCACCACGACGAAAGCGATCACGATCGCCTCCGCACCCATCGAGGGATCGGCGCCGCGCAGCGGTGCGGCGAGGCCTCCCGCCAGTCCGGCCAGCCCTGTTCCCAATGCGAAGGTCAAGGCATAGACCCTGCTGACCCTGATTCCGAGCAGGTTGAGCATCTCGGACGATTCGTTGCCCGCACGCACCCGAGCGCCGAATAGTGTGCGCTCGAAGAGAAACCACAGCCCCAGCCCAACCACTGCGCAGACCCCGAATATGACGATACGGTAGACCGGGACCGGATAGGCACCGAGCATGAACACGCCGGCGAGCATGTCGGGCATGGGCACGTGCTGCGACTCGGGCCCGAAGATCATCACCACGCCTTCGGTCAGGATGAATGTCAGGCCGACTGTGATGAGGATCTGCGACTCGTGCGGCATGCGATAGGTGCGCCGCAGCAGCCAGCGCTCCGCCACCACCCCGATGACGGCCACAGCCGCGAACGACGCGGCAAGGCCGAGCAGGAAGCTGCCGGTCTGCGCAGTGACGAACATCGCGGTGTACGCCCCGATCAGGAACAGTGCACCATGCGCGAAGTTCACGAAGCCGAGCAGCCCGAAGATGATGCTCAGGCCCACGGACAGCAGGAAGTAAACCATGCCGACTCCGAGCCCATTGAGCGCCTGGAACAGGTAGATGTTCATGGCCCGCTCACACCAGCTTGCAATCGGACTCGGCCTGGGGAACCAGCGCGCGCGACGAGGCAAGGATGTCGGCGTAGTCGTCCGCGTCTTTCATCGCCGCCTTCTTCTTGCCGCGCACCAGTAGGTAGTTCTTGGACACCTGGTGATCGAATGGGCGGATCTGCTCGTCGCCCGTCAGGCCCTGGTAGCTGTGGCCTTCCAGCGCCTTCACGATCGCGGCGGGCTCGTCGCTGCCGGCGCGCTTGGCGGCGTCGAACATCAGCGTGGCGACCTGGTAGTCGGCGGCCGAGTAGAAACGCGGATTCTCCTTGAACTCGCCCTTGTAGACCCGCACGAAATCCTTGTTCGCGGGGGTGTCCAGCGTATGCCAGTACTGCAACCCGAAGTACATGCCGTCGGTCACATCGGCGCCGAGCGCCTGGAAGGTGTCGAGTCCCGAGAACCACACGACCACCACAGCCATGCGCTGCTTGAGGCCGAAGGTCGCGGCCTGGCGCAGCAGGTCGAGCGTGTTGGCGCCGAAGTTCAGTACCACCAGCACGTCGGCGCCGGACCCCATGGCGTTGCCGAGGTAGCCCGAGAACTCCTTCTCGGCCAGCGAGTGGTAGCTGTTGCCCACGTGTTCCAGCTTCGTTTCCTGCATCACCGCCTTCGCATTGCGCAGCAGCGCTTCGCCGAACACGTATTGGCCGGTGATGGTGTAGACCTTCTTCCACTTGGGGTTCTGCTGGATCAGAGGCCGCATCACCGTGTTGACCGCGCCGTAGGTCGGCAGGCCCCAGCGGAACGTGGAGCGATTGCAGTCCTTGCCGGTGACTTCGTCTGCACCGACATAGGTGATGTAGACGCCCTTGTTCTTGTCGATTTCCTTCATGATGGCCAGGGCTTCGTTCGACAGCGCGGCGCTGCCGAAGTGGCGCGCCTTGTCCTGGTCGATGGCCTGCTGCACCTTGCGCACTGCAATAGCGGGATTGCCTTCGCTGTCTATCTTGCGGTAGTCGATGGGCCGGCCCAGCCCGTTGCCGAAGGCGGTGACAGCCGCGCGCACGCCAAGATCGCTGTACTTGCCGCTGGTCGCGAAGTTGCCTGAAAAGGCGTTGACGCTGTAGTAGCTGAAAGGCCTGGCCTGTGCGATGGCAAAGCGCGGCAGCATCAAGGAGCCGGTCGCGGCGGTGCCAGCGACGGTGAGGAAGGAACGACGGTCCATGGTTTGTCTCCGTTGGGGTTTTTTGTAAGGGATGTGCGTGCAGCTTTCGCGGCTCAGGCCGGCTGCGTGGCCGCGGCATGCTGGCCCGCGCGGCGGCCGAAGACCAGGCCTCGTAGCACTGAGGTCGAGCCTGTGTAGACCTGGTGATAGATGCCCATGGTTTCGCCTGCGGCATACAGCCCCGCGATCACCCGGCCGTCCTGGTCGAGCACCTGCGCGTCGCTGTTGACCTTGAGGCCACCGAAGGTGAAGCAATTGGTGGAAATGATCGGGTAGGCCTGGAACGGACCCTTGTCGATCGGCCGCGACCAGTGGCTCTTGCGCACCGCCAGACCGGTGGTGACGCGGTGGTCGACGTGCAGCGGATCGAAATCTCCCAGGTCTTTCGGACAGGCCGCATTGAACTCGTGCACGGTGCGCGCGAGGCTGTCCGCGGGCACGCCGATCTGGGCGGCCAGTGCCTCCAACGTGGGCGCGGTGATGGAGGGCTGATCGGAGCGAATGCTGGTTCGCCAGCGCGGGATCTCCTCGACCTTCGCGTCGAAGATCACGTAGCTGATGCCGTCGGGTTGATCGGCAATGCAGCGTGAGATGTTGTCGTAGTGGGCGTCCACCGTGCCAGGGGCCTCGTCGGTGAAACGATGTCCGTGCTTGTCGACCAGGATGCCGTAGGGATAGATGAAGACCACCGCTTCGGCCAGCTTCGAGCGTGGGTCCACTGGCTCCGCGTGGTACGAACCGTACTCGCCGGCGGGTGCCGCGCCGGCATCCAGCGCCATGCGAATGCCTTCGCCCTTGTTGTAGTAGCCGCCGATGGCCACAGGGCGGATGTGCTTGCTGCGAAGTCCTACGTAGCGAGTCATCATCTCGGGGTTGCCCTGGAAGCCACCGCTGGCGAGCAGCACCCTCTTGGCGCGCAGCACCTCGCGCACGCCGTCGGGACGGATCGCGACGACGCCATTCACAGCGCCCTCCTCCCCGCGCACCAAGTCGATCGCAGTGGTCCGATAGCGAATCTCGCCGCCCAGTGCGAGTGCCTTCGCGCGCAGGGTTTCTATCAGCGCCAAGCCACCGCCCATTGCGGCGATGCGCAGCGTTATGGGCGAAATGCTCTTCGAAGTCGTCCGAGACTTCCGAGTCGTTTTTCATTCGCATGTAGGCTTCGGTCCAGCGCGAGTTGCCGCCGAAGTGCTCTTCTTCCGAGCGCTCGAGGTTGACGACCTTGAGGCCCGCTTCCAGCGCAGTGACCGCGGCAGAGAGGCCCGCGACGCCGCAGCCGACGATCAGCAGGTCGGTTTCGATCTTTGAATTCATGTTGTCTCCGAGGACGGCGCACGGGCGCCGGGTTGTGGGTCAGCCGAGCACGAACGCGTTGGTGCGTGACGGTTGTGTGGTGATCCAGACGCTCTTGCTTTGCAGGTATTCCTTGATCGCGTCGACACCGCCCTCGCGCCCGATGCCGCTGCGCTTGTAGCCCCCGAAGGGCGTGGTGAAACTGGTGGCGCGGTAGTTGTTGACCCACACCGTGCCGGCCTTCAGCCGGTCCGACATGTGGAACGCGCGATGCAGGCTCTGCGTCCATACGCCGGCCGCGAGACCGAACTGGGTGTCGTTGGCGATGCGCAGCGCGTCGACTTCGTCTTCGAAAGGAATCACCGAGAGCACGGGTCCAAAGACTTCTTCCTGCGCAATGCGCATGTCGTTGGTGACGCCCGTAAAGATGGTGGGCGCCACGAACTGGCCTTGTCCGTAGCCTTCGCCGGTGAGCGCATGGCCGCCGAGCACGCACTTGGCGCCGCCGTCCTTGGCGATCTCGATGTAGTCCAGGATTTTCTGGAACTGGGCTTTTGTAGCGATGGGCCCGACCTGGGTTTCCATCTTTGCCGGATCGCCCACGATGGCTTTGCTTGCCACATCGATGAGCATCGCAACGAAGCGGTCGTGAATGCCGCGCTGTACCAGAAGCCGCGAGCCGGCCATGCAGGTCTGCCCGGCCGCACCGAAGATGCCGGCCACCGCGCCCATCACAGCCTGGTCCAGGTCCGCGTCGTCGAACACGATGTTGGCGGACTTGCCTCCGAGTTCGAGCGTGACCTTCTTGAAGTCCCTGGCGGCAATCTCGTTGATCTTCTGGCCGGCGGCGTCGCCGCCAGTGAAGGCCACCTTGGCCACCAGGGGGTGGCTCACAAGCGGCTCCCCGACTTCAGCGCCGAAACCGGTGATGACGTTGAAGACGCCCGGCGGGAAGCCCGCTAACTTCACCAAGGCAGCCAGTTCCAACAACGAGCTCGACGTGTACTCCGAAGGCTTGATCACCATGGTGTTGCCTGCTGCAAGCGCCGGGGCGATCTTCCATACCGTCAGGGCGAGCGGAGAGTTCCAAGGTGTGATCGCCGCGACCACACCCAGGGGTTCGTGCTTGACGTAGTTGAAGACGCCGGCCTTGTTGATTGGCACCACCGCGCCCTGGACCTTGTCTGCCAGGCCCGCGTAGTAGTGGAACCACTGCGCAACGTTCTGGACTTGCCCGCTGACCTCGGCGATGAGCTTGCCGTTGTCGCGCTGCTCGGTCGCTGCAAGGACGTTGATGTTCTGGCTCACCAGGTCGGCAAGCTTGCGCAGCAAGGCGCCGCGCTGCGTTGCTGTCAGATCGCGCCAAGCAGGTGCTTCAAGCGCGTCATTCGCGGCGCGGACCGCGAGGTCGACATCTGCCACCCCGCCCCTCGGAACCTCGGCCCATGGTTTGCCAGAGTAGGGCTCGGTCGACTCGAACCAGGCACCGGCGGCCGGATCGATCCATTCGTTGTCGATGAACAGCTGGTATCGCTTCATGCGCATGTCTCTCGTGTGTCGATGCCTGAAAGTCTAGGGCAATTCTAAAATAACAACAAGCGTTCTGTTCAGTAGAACGACGGAATTGTGACAACCGTGGCTGCGCTCAACCTAGGCGTTGTCATTGATGATCGTGTTCTCGAAGAAAAGCGCTGGGTTCACGCTGGCGCAACTTGCCGGGCAAGAGGATTGCCCAGACGCTGCAACCGAACCCGTCGGCGGGGATCTGCATTGGCGCCCCCGCAGCGTTTGCTGAAGACACCCTTGTCAGCAGGCCTCTATCTCACCACGCCGCGCGGCTCCGCGTCCGCAGAGCCGTTGAGCCATCCCTCCTCGTAGCCGTCGTATGAAGTGTCCGAAACAACATGCCAACCGTTTGCCTTGGCGAGACGAGCAGCTTCCTCGACAGAAGCGTCGTAGTTTCCCTGGACGCGCATCACCCTGGCGCCAAACTTGCACGCCAAGTAGCGTGAGGCTCAGCCAGAGCACCTGATCAAGTACCGCATCCAGTCCAGCGGAAGCCTCCGTAGCCGATTCCTGCTCCAGCCGTCTGATGCGCCAGCTCTCCATCGACTGCAGCACGATCGACGGTAGACACGGATCACTCGCGCCCGACCGACCAAGCCCAGACAATCAGCATCCCCAACACCAACGCAAGGCCGCTGAGTGAGAACGCGTCCTCGCCAAGTTCGAACGCCGGCACCAGCGCCTTGGCGATGTTGTACGCCGCCACAATGTATGAAATGCTGACGATGAGCCAGCCCAGCACCCGGCGGTAGCGGCGGGCGGCAGCCTGGCCGTCGGTTCGGCGGTCGATGCTGCAGATCAGCCGGCCGTCCAACGTGTCGGTGATCATCATGCCAGCGGTAAAGACTAACCCGGCAGCGAGCGCAGCGGCCAGGCCGCCGCCCCGGTGGCTGGCCACGTAACCCCAGGCCGCCGCCTGGGTCGCGGTGTCGAATACCGTGGCGAACAATACGCCCGTCAATACCACCGCCCACGGACTGGCGTGAAGGCGCAGGCGCTGCGGCACCAGGTTCAGTTTCCACCCAGCAGGCTCGAAAGCAACATCGCGGCGCCGCAGCAGGCGCCGGTTCATTGTCCCGACCAGCACAAGCAATGCCGTGGGAATCCAGTCGAACACCGCCACCAGCGCTTCAGGCACATGCACGTCATGAGGGAGCTGGCTTACGCCCGCTGCGATTGCGGTGACGAGCAGCCCGTGGCCGAGCGCGAACAGCGTGCCGATCCAGGGCGCATGGCCGTGATGGGCACTGCGGTCCAGGGCCCGCCAGGTCAGACCGTCGATGCAGGCAATGTGGTCCGGATCCAAGCCGTGCCGCAGCCCCAAAGCGAACATCAGGACCAAGCCCGAAACGGACAACCACTCGGCGCTCATTCACTGCTCCGCAACGGCCGCCGATCGGATAGGACCCGCGCCAGTTCGCCTTCAGTTACCACCTGCTGCCGCTCCAGGACCTGCAGCAGCGCCCCAAAGAACCGCTCGTAGTAGTCCCAGGGCGGCTGCGCGGCGCAGTCGAGCCGTTCCCAGTCGCCGATCGATTCAATCAAGTGCTGGCGGAAGTCCTCCCAGTCGAAGTGCCCCTGCTTGGCCACGGCCAGCGTCAACCCGAAGAGCTGCCGTTGCCAAGCCTCTGCGAAGAACAGCTTGCCCTGGCTGCGCGGCGGCGAGTCGGCATGGCCCAGCATCTGAGAAGCTGCATATTCCTCGAAGCGAGTGAACATGGCACTCCGCCTCAGGCCGCGGTAGGCGGCGGTACCAGCGCTACGCCCATCATCGCCTCCGGTGTGACCAGCGCAGCCAGTTGCTCTTCACTGAAGCCGTCGGTATTGGCCGGCCGCTCAGGCACAACGAACCAGCGGATCTGCGCGCTGCTGTCCCAAACCTTCACTTCGATGTGCTCGCCTATCGGCACGCCGAACTCGCGCAAGACTGCACGCGGCTCGCGCACGCCTCGGGCGCGGAACACCGGATCCTTGTACCAGTATGGCGGCAGCCCGAGTACCGGCCACGGATAGCAGGAACAGAGCGTGCAGATGATCAGGTTGTGCACACCCGGACCGTTGGCCACCGCGGCCATGTGCTCACCCTCGGCGCCTTCCATGCCCAGTGGCAGCTGAAGTTCGGCAATGGCCTGGGGCGTGTCGTCGAGCAGGCGCTGCTTGTAGGCGGGATCGACCCATGCCCGCGCAACGATGCGCGCGCCGTTGAACGGTCCCGCGATCTTCTCGAAATGATCGAGCACCGCATCGACCGAGTCGCTGCCGATCACGCCTTTCTCGATAAGCAAGGCCTCCAGTGCGCGCACCTTCGCGGCACTCGCCGCTTCGCGCTCGTCGTTGTACTTGAACAGATCGGTGCTCATGGCGTTTTATCTTCTTCGGCGGGCGTTCGGGATTGCAGGTAGACCTCGAAGAGGTCGGCGTAGATCGTCGTGTTCGCCTCGCAGAGATCCGGACCCCAGATGTCGGACGCCGCGAACGCGATGCGATAGACCGGCATTGGCCCCTCCAGCCCGTCCGGGCCGGTCGAACAGAAATATTCGAAGGCACCCGGGTACACCTCGCGGACAATGCCCTTCTTGTTGCGCAGGTAGCCGGGTAGCCGCGTGTGGTCAGCCGCCGCAGGGTCGGCCACCTGCACCGTCTGACCGACCGTGAACCGCGGTGCATGCGGCAGCGGCCGCAGGCTGGAGTCGCCGTGCAGCAGGTAGTTGACGATCTGGCGCTTGATCGCCTCGCTGAACCGCTCGGGCAGCGGCGCGTCGGGCTGAACGCGATAGTGCGCGGTCAACCGGGCCAGCTCTTCGACTGTGATGTAGCCCTCGTCGATAAAGAACTGGCTGATTCCCATCAGCCATTTCTCGTAGTAGCGGAACTTGAAGTACTCGAAGGGCTGCATGCCTTCGGCACCTGTGCGCAGCGAGGCCCAGGTCCAGGTGTGCTTGAACGTGGTGGGCAAGCTGGCCATCGGATATCCGGGCAATGCCTCTGCGAGGTGGGAGCTCTCGGCCATCATCACCGTGTGGATGCCAAAGATGCGCTGCTCCCAATCCTGCACGAAGACCCGGGTTTCGAGGCTCACAGGTCCGAGGTTCTCGAGACCGCCCAGCGCATGCTGGAGTTTCATGGGTGCTCCATTTCAGATTCTGCGGCAAGAGCCGGCGTCCGTTCAGCCTGAGCCGCCAGGCATCCGAGAAAGCCCTCGCGCAAGGCGTCGCCCGCAAGTTCCCGCCCGATGAAGACCAGCTTGCTGCGGCGCGGCTCGTCGGGTCCCCACCGCCGTCCAGGGCGCGCATCGAGCAGCATGTGCACACTGTGACAGTGGAACTGGCGCGCCTCGCCGATGAAGTGAAGCACGCCCTTCGTACGCATCAGCCGTGCGCCTTCGCGTTGGACCAGCTGGTTCATCCAGCGGCTGAACCGCTCCGGATCGATCGCACCGTCGGCTTCCATGCACCACGAGCCGATCGAGGTGTCGTGCTCGTGGTCATGCGCTTCGCCGTCCAGCAGATCGGGCTCGATCTGAAGCACGTACGGCAAGGAGAAGCGCTTCGTGCCCAGCAGCTCGGCAGCCGAAACCTGTGCTCGCTCGGTCCGGACCAGGTGCGCAGCCGGATTCAGCCGGCGCAGCTCTCTCTCGAGTTGCTCCAGCTCCGGTGCGCCAGGGATCTCGATCTTGTTGAGCAAGATCACGTCGGCGAAGGCGATCTGCTCGCGCACAATGTTGTCGCCGATGTGGATCAGGATATGACGCGCATCCGCGACGGTGACCACCGACTCAAGTTCCACGAGTTGCAACAGGGCGGGATCGGCGAGAAAGCTCTGCAGCACGGGGGCGGGATCGGCCAGTCCGGAGGTCTCGATGATCAGCCGCTCGACCGGACGTTCGGCGCGTTGCAGGAGCTCGCTCACCGCGGCCGTCAGGTCCTTGCGCACCGTGCAGCAAACGCAGCCGTTGGTGATCTCGATCAGCGGCTGGTCATCGGCGACGATCAGCTGCCCGTCGATGCCGACCTCGCCGAACTCGTTGACGATGATGCCGACGTAGGTGCCGCTGCACTGCGCCAACAGGTGGTTCACGAGCGTGGTCTTGCCGGCCCCGAGGAAGCCGGTGACGATCGTGACGGGGATCTTGGATAGAGCCATGACGGTCCGATCTACTGTTCCGACGCMGCGMGCCGCGAAGCGGCGCGCTGCGTTTCCGTTGCGGCTATCGGCTCTCGCATGTTGAGCCCCCGGCGGTCACGTATGCAGATCGCTCCTACCACCAGCGTAAGCAGCGATACGGCAATCGTGTAAACGAGGCCTCGGAAGATATCGCCGCTGCTCACGACCATGGCAGTGGCGATGAACGGCGCGAAGCCGCCAATCCAGCCATTGCCAAACTGCAGAGCCACGGAGACGCCGCTGTAACGCACCTGCGTCGGAAACTGCTCGACGAGGAACGCGCCCATCGGGCCGTACACCATGGTCGCGAGCAGCACCAGCACGAACAGCATTAGCACGACCATGGGCGCATTCACGCGTGCCGGGTCGGCCGTGAGCGGCATGCCGCGCTCGACCAGAACGCGGCGCAGTGCTGCTTCATCAAAACCGGTCAGCGTCTTCTCCGCGACCACGAACTGCAGCTCGCCCGCCTGCGGCCGCAACGTGTACGGCACGCCCTGCGCGGCCAGGAACGAGCGGGCGCGCGTGCACGGCTTGGTCGCCTTCGGCTGGAACAGCTGGCCAATGAAGGACTGGTCCTCGCTGCAATCGCCGCCTTGGATGACGACCTGGGTACGGGCACGGAACTCCTCCAGCGCCGGGTTGCCGTACTTGGCCATGCCCTGGAAAAGCGGCATGAACAGGATTGCAGAAAGCAGGCAGCCCGTCAGCATGATCCACTTGCGCCCGACCAAGTCGGACAGCCAGCCGAAGAGCACGAAGAACGGCGTGGCCAGTACCAGGGCGATCGTGAGGTAGGCGTAGGCAGACTGCGGCGGCAGCTTGAGCGTCGCGGTGAGGAACTGCAGACTGTAGAAGTGCGCGGTGTACCAGATGACCGCCTGCCCGGCGACGGCGCCGAAGATCGTCACCAGCACGATGCGCAGGGTGCGCGGATCGCCGAAGGTGTCCTTGACCGGGTTTCGCGACCCCTTGCCGTGCGCTTTCATCTCGAGGAACACGGGCGACTCTTCCAGCCGCATGCGAACGTAGAGCGAATACGCGAGCAGCCCGATCGAAAGCATGAATGGCACGCGCCATCCCCACAAGGCGAAGGACTCGGCCGACATCGACGAGCGCAGCACCATGATCACGCCCAGGGAGACGAGCAGTCCGATGGTGCCAGTGATCTGCAGCCAGCTGGTCATGAAGCCCCGACGGCGCGGATCGGAGTGCTCGGCGATGTAGGTGACCGCGCCGCCGAACTCGCCGCCGATCGCCAGCCCTTGCAGAAGACGCAGCAGCACCAGGAGCGCGGGCGCGGCCCAGCCGATGGTCTCGAACGTGGGGATGAATCCGATCGCAGCAGTGGCGGTCCCCATGATCATCATCGTCACCAGGAAAGTCTTCTTGCGCCCGACCAGATCGCCCAGACGCCCGAAGACGATCGCACCGAAAGGCCTCAACACGAAGCCTGCGCCGAAGGTCGCGAGCGACGCGAGGATGGCCGCCGACTCGTTGCCCTTGGGAAAGAACAAGCCGCCAAAGAACACGGCGAGGCTGCCGTAGATGAAGAAGTCATACCACTCCAGCACCGTGCCAAGCGCCGCGGCGAAGACCACCCGGCGCGTTTCACGCGATCGCTCGGACGTTGCGGGGGATGTCTCGACTGTAGTTGTCATGTCCATACTCCTTGATGTGTGGGGGGCGGGCGTCAAGCGCCGCTCCCGATGTCGATGCGAGCGATGAAGTCGCGCAGGATCGCATTGAAGCGCTCGGGCTGCTCGAGCATCGGGAAGTGCGCGGCGCTGGGCACCAGCTGCAGGGTCGCGCCGGGAATGCCGGCGGCAAGCGCATTCGACTCGGCCGGCGGCGTGATGGCGTCCTCCTCGCCGCAGACGACAAGCGTCGGCAATGCCAGGCGTGCGAGCTGCGCCCGGCTGTCGGCCTCGTTCAGCGAGGCGATGGCTTCGCGGGCGACGAATTCCGGCGTCTGCGCCACCTGTTCGCGCGCAAAGGCCACCAGTTCGGCCGAGGCAACGGAGGCGAACGAGCGGTCGATCACCGCCTGGCTCGCCGCAGAGACGCCGAGGGTGTCGATGGCGCGCAGCACATTCTTCACGTTCACGTCGGGGCCGAGTCCGTGCGGCGTGGCGCCCACCAGCACCAACGCGCGCAAGCGGCTCCGGTGCGCGAGCGCGAAACGCTGGGCGATCGTCCCACCCATCGACAGCCCCACGAGGATGGCATCGTCAAGACGCAGCTTGTCGAACAGCAGCACGAGGTCGTTCACGAACGCGTCGATCGTGTAGCGCCGGGAGCGCGGCGATGCCGAGCGGCCATGGCCAGGCAGATCGGGCACCACCAATCGGTGGTCGCGCGAGAACGCGCCCATCTGCTGGCGCCAGAACTCGCCGGTCGTGGTGAAGCCGTGGCAAAAGACGAGCGCCGGGCCTTGGCCCGCCACGCGCACGCGCATGTCTCCGATTGAAATAATGTCGTTCATATGCATTTCCAAATGAAAGGGTGGAAGCCGCCTCGCCTCGCCGCGTCGAATGCGAGGCGGAGAGCACAGAGCAAATCCGGGGCCCGTTCGGCGGACGTCTTCGCGATTACGCCAAGTGCTTGATTTGCTTAAATAAATTGCTCGCGCCGGCTTCGATTGACGGCTTGGTGCAGATACCTTAGTCTCGGTATTGAGTCCTAAAGTCGCAAGAACGAGACAAAGAATGCCTTTTCCTGAATGGTTCGGCTCCGGTCAGAACGAAGCCGAGTTCCTGCGCCGCGTGCTTGACCACGTGTCCGACTGCCTCGTGGCGGTCGACACTGAAGGCCGCGTCGTGCTCATCAATGCGCCCTACTGCCGGTTGCTGGGCGGCCCGCCCGAGGACTTCATCGGCCGGCACATCACTGACGTCGTGTCGCCAAAGTCGCGTCTGCACCGCGTGGCGCGCGGCGACACCACCGTGACCGTGATGCCGCTGGAAGTGCGTGGCCATCAGTTGCTCGCACGGCAGGTGCCCGTCTATCAGGACGAGCGAATCATCGGCGCGGTCGGCCTGGCGCTGTTCTCCAACATGGCGGCGCTGAAGAAGGCGGTCGCTGTCGCCGGTGACCAGGGGCGCGCCATCCACAGCCCGCACACGCCATGGACAGCGCGCTACGGGCTCGACGACATCCTGGGTCAGGGCGCCCGCATCGATGCGGTGCGTGCGGCCATCGAGCAGGCCGCGCCGCTGTCGCTTCCGGTGCTCATCCAGGGTGAGACCGGTAGCGGAAAGGAACTGGCGGCGAACGCGATCCACGCACTGTCGCCGCGCGCCCGGCGGCCGTTCGTGTGGGTCAACTGCGCGTCCATTCCAGAATCGCTGATCGATGCCGAACTCTTCGGCTACGAAGGCGGCGCCTTCACCGGCGCCCGGACGCGCGGCAAACCGGGCAAGTTCGAGCTCGCGAGCGGCGGCACGCTATTCCTCGACGAGATCGGCGACATGCCCCTCAGCCTGCAGGCCAGCCTCCTGCGCGCCGTGCAGAACCAGGAGATCGTGCGCGTGGGCGGCGTATCGCCGATCCCGATCGACACCCGTGTCGTCTGCGCCACCCACCGCGACCTTAAGGAGCGTGTGGACGGGGGCCAGTTCCGAGCCGACCTGTACTACCGGCTCAATGTGCTCGGCGTGCAGATGCCCGCGCTGCGCGAGCGCGACGACCTGGAGTGGTTGGCCGAACAGTTGCTCGAGCGCATGGCGCTGCGCGAAGGCCTGCCGGGGCGCCGCGTGCCGCCATCGGTGCGCGCTCGATGGCTGGCCTTCGACTGGCCCGGCAATGTGCGGCAGCTGGAAGCCGCGCTACTGCGCTTCCTGCTTTCGGGCGAAGCCGGGCTGCCAGATCAGCCCGCCGCAAAGCGTCCGCAGGCCATTGCCGGCCGGGACGGAACGACACCAACGACCACGCTGCAGGCACACCTCGACCGCGAGCGCGATGCCTGCATCCGCAAGACGCTCGCAGAGACTGCGGGCGACAAGGACGAGGCCGCGCGCCGGCTGGGCATCAGCCGCGCGACGCTATACCGGGAGCTTCGACGCTCGCCCGCTTTGTCTTAGCGACCGTCACGCTCGGCTTCGCACCCCGCTCGGCGAGCGCTGCCGCCAACAAACGTATCCCCTGGTCGATCTCCTCGACCGACAGGCTGGCATATCCCAGGATCAGTCCAGCCGGCCGTGGTTGCGCGTGCGATGGCGGTCTGGCGAACAGCGGCGACACCATGTAGATGCCGACACCCTTGCTTCGCACGGCCGCCACCAGCGCCGGCTCGTCGTGCGGCCCCAGGAACGGTAGCCAGAGCACTATATGCAGTCCGGCCGCCGTTCCGGCGACCGTGGCGCTGGCAGGCAGGTGGCGCGCAATGGCATCGAGCAAGGCCGCACGCCGGCGCTCGTTTTCGCGGCGCGTGCGCCGCACATGGCGCTCGTAGGCGTCGCTATCGATTAACGACGCCAACACTCGCTGCTCCAGCACGGGGGCATGGCGGTCGGCCAGCCGCTTTGCCTGCCGAAACACCGGTACCAGTTCAGCAGGAAGCACCAGATAGCCCAGTCGAAGCTGCGGCGACAACGCCTTGGAGAAGGTGCCGATGTAGATCACGCGGCCGTCGGAATCGATCGACTGCAGTGCGTCGATCGGGCGCTGGCCGTAGCGAAACTCGCCGTCGTAGTCATCCTCGATTACCCAGGCGCGGTGCGTTCGCGCCCAACGAAGGAGTTCCAGGCGTCGGCCGATGGGCAGCACACCTCCCAGCGGAAACTGGTGCGATGGCGTCACGTAGGCCAAGCGAACATGTTCGTCCTTTGGCAGCCTCACCGTGTCCAGGCCTTGGGCGTCCACTGGTATCGCCAGGGCCTCCGCGCCCGTGGCCTCGAAACACCGGCGCGCCATCAGGTAGCCGGGCTCCTCGAAAGCGAATGTGTCGCCGGGATTGAGCAGAAGCCGCGCGCACAAGTCGATGGCCTGCTGTGAGCCATGCACCACGAGGATCTGTTCGGCATCGCAGGCCAGGCCCCGTGCGCGCCTCAAGTATCCCTGCAGCGAGCGTCTCAGCAACGCGTCGCCTTCGGGCGCGGCGTAGTAGAGCCTGCGTTGATGGCGCAGCAGTTCGGCCTGGTAGGCCCGCCGCCAGGCCAGCGCCGGAAAATCGCGAGAAGCTACAGCGCCGTACAGGAAGTCGATGCGGCAAGGTTCCGCAGGAGCAAGCCCCGGCATGTCGATTGCCGCCACGCGACGGCCAAAAGCCGAGAGCGTCGGCGCAGTCCCAGTTCGCCGCTTCAGCTTGGTGTCGGACCGTGCGCGTGCAGCCATCGGACTCGCGACGCGGGCAACGCGCCCGGGCGACGTGACAAGAAAGCCCTCGGCCGCGAGCTGCTCATAGGCGGCGGTGACGGTGGTGCGCGACACTCCCAGATCGGCGGCCAAGGCACGCGTGGACGGCACCTGCGCGCCCGCGGCAAGCGTCCCGTCGGCAATCTGGAAACGCAGCAGGTCGTAGACGTGGCGTCCGGGGCTGCTGGCACCGGAACTCAGGCTCGGCGGCTTACGAAACTGGTCCATGCAAAAGGATTAAAACTGGTCCTTCCCATTGTGCCGGTTCCGCACGACAGTACCAGTTGCCACAGCATTCCCCCTCCCCCGATGTACATCCCCACGCACTTCGCCGAAGCGAGACCCGAGGAATTGACCCACATGATCCGCGAGCATCCGCTGGGTGCACTCGTCACGCATGGGACCACGGGCTTGGAGGCCGATCACCTCCCGTTCGAGTTCGATCCTGACGTGGGAGCGCACGGATTGCTCTCGGCGCATCTCGCTCGCGCCAATCCGCTGTGGCAGCGCTGCCCCACCGCAACTCCAGTGATGGTCATCTTCGGCGGCGCCCAAGCCTACATCTCGCCCAGCTGGTACCCATCCAAGCACGAGGCGCACCGCCAAGTTCCCACCTGGAACTACGAGGTGGTGCACGCGCACGGCGTGCTCACCGTGCACGACGACGAGCGCTTTGCGCGCGGCATCATCGCGCGCCTGACGCGGCGCCACGAGGCGGCCGAACCAAAGCCCTGGAAGATGGGTGACTCCGCGCCCGAGTACATCGACAGCATGGTGCGCAACATCGTGGGCATTGAGATCGCCATCACCTCGCTCGTGGGCAAGGCCAAGCTCAGCCAAAACAGGGATGCGCGCGACCGTCTCAACGCTGCGGAGACGCTGGAGGCGCGTGGAAGCAAGGAACTGGCCGAATCGATGCGCAGGGCCGGCGGAACGAACTGACGAGGCCCGCACAAGCTCATGTACACGTCCACCTTCACATTCGCAAAGCGCCAGCTCGACGACGAGTTCCAAGCCTTGGACGAAGTCATTGCCCAGATTGCAAGATCCATCACCGGCTATCTCGGCGAAGAGAATTGGGAGAACCCCGCGACGGGGCTCATCTCAACCGTGTACTACTGGGAAACGATGGATGCGCTTCAGCAACTCATAGGGCACCCAGCGCACATCGCCGCAAAGCAGCGGCAAGCGCTCTGGCTCAACGGCTATCAGGTGGTCATCGCACGGGTTCTCCGCTCCTATGGCGATGGCGGCGTTCAGCACCCGCTCGCTGGCGAAACGCGATCAGTACCTTGTGTCCGCTGAATTCTGGCGGCCTTATGAACAGCGACGGAGTCGATCGGATGCGGCGTCTGGATCGCGGAGTGGAGAATCATATGGCCTGGATGCTTCTGCTTATCGCCGGTCTTCTTGAAGTGGGCTGGGCCATCGGCCTGAAGTACACAGATGGATTCACCAAATTGTGGCCAAGCATCTTCACGATTACGTCCATGGTCATCAGCGTCGTGTTGCTGGGGATCGCGATGAAGTCGCTACCCGTTGGCACCTCGTACGCCGTCTGGGTAGGAGTCGGGGCAGTCGGCACAGCAATCCTAGGCATTGTCCTGTTCGGGGAATCCGGAGCACCCGGTCGGTTGGTCAGTCTGGGGCTCATCGTTGCCGGTATCGTCGGCCTCAAACTGACAAGCTCGGCGTAGTCTGCTCGGCTGCAAGTGCGAGCTTCCGAGTACACCGCGTGCCTGCGGCATCAACGCCGTGCACCGCACGCACCACAGTCTTTTTGGAGGTACCGAGAACGGAAATGCACACTTCTGCATCAAGCCGGAATCGTGGCTCGTCACGGCAGGCCGTGCCTCTGAGCCGGACGCTCCGTTGAACGTGCCGCTGATCCCAGCATCGAACTTCATCATCGGCAGGGTGCGCGAGTACTCGCGTGATGACGGTACGCCAACCTGGGAATCACTCGAACAAGTCGTCGGAGGACTTGAGTCAGGCAAGGCCGTAGCGTTCGCCTCCGGCATGGCCGCCATTGCCTCGGTGTTCGATCAACTTGCGGCTGGTGCCAATATCGTGCTGCCAGATGATTGCTATCAAGGTGTTGCAGGCCTCGCCGAAGCCGGCGTCGAAAGAGGGCGATGGTCCATGCAGCGGGTGGCGGTAGACGATACAGCAGGGTGGATTCGTGCTTGCGCCGCCGCTGACCTGATCTGGCTTGAATCGCCCTCGAACCCCCTGCTGACCGTGGCGGATTTGGAGGCTATTTTCACTGCACCACGCAAGCCAGGAGCCATCGTGGCAGTGGACAACACCTTCGCCACGCCCTTGAATCAGAAGCCGCTCGACTTCGGTGCCACGGTGTCTCTGCAATCGGCAACCAAGTTCATTGGCGGCCATTCCGACCTGCTGGCGGGTCTCGCCACGACAAGGGACGATGCACTGTGGCGCGCCCTCAGGAAGTCCCGCGAACTGACTGGCGCGACACCGGGAGCGCTCGAAGCCTTTCTTGCCGTCCGCGGCGCGAGAACCCTCGTGCTTCGACTTCAGCGGGCCCAGCAAACTGCCATGCTGCTTTCGGAACGGCTCGAGGCGCACCCGTTGATCGCTCGTGTCCGGTATCCAGGCTTGCCCTCGCATTCGACGCATGCCATTGCCAAACGTGTGCTCAGGGGGTTCGGAACGATCATCTCGTTCGAGATGTGTGGAGGGGCTGGTTTTGCTGACGGTGTCTGCCAAAATGTCAGGCTGATCCGCCATGCGACAAGTCTCGGTGCCGTGGAATCAACGATGGAAAGAAGAGCTGCGACCCCCGGACAGGGCCATCTTCCACCTTCGCTTCTGCGACTCAGTGTCGGCATCGAGGATGCGGACGATCTCTGGAGCGACCTCGACTCGGCAATACGTTCCGCTGCACCATAACAGCCAATTTCGCACGTACTTCGACCACGTACACAGCGACCAACCAAGAAATACCATGGCGATCGAAACACTTGACCGCCCGCTGCGGTATTTCCTATGCATCGCGGAACTGGGCTCGCTCTCCAAGGCTGCGGACAAGCTCGACCAGACACAGTCCGGCTTGAGCAAGCAATTGAGCGCACTCGAATCGAACCTGGGCCAGCCACTGTTTGTCCGGACGGGTCGCGGCGTCGAGTTGACCGAAGCCGGCACGAAACTCCACAGCGCCTTGGCGCCGGCCTTCAGAGAGATCGATCGCGCTGTCGACGGCGCGCGCCGGCAAGGGGTTACGCACGGCACGGTCCGCCTGGCGACGGTCCATACGCTCAGCTATTACTTCGTCGCCGACGTGTTCTCCCTATTCGTCAGCACGCACCCAGATGTGAATCTTTCGCTGCTGAGCCGCAGTTCCCCCGAAGTCGTCGCTCTGGTCGAAAACGGCAAGGCAGATCTGGGTTTCGTCTACGACTCCGCGGTGGATTGCGGAACCTTGGCATCGAAGCCGCTGTTCGAGGACGAAATGGCATTGGTCGTCCTCGACAACAGTCCCCTGGAATCGCCCCAGGACCTGTCAACTCTCAGCCTGCGCCTGGTCGGCTTTCCCGCGCACTATGCTCTGAGGCGGATGATCCATAGCGCTGGGTTGCAGGCCACCTATGTTGCCGAAGCAGAAACCATAGACGCCATGCTGGAGCTCGTCTCCTCCGGGGTCGGAAGTTGCATCTTGCCGTCGCGCATTCCCGACAGGCTGCTTGCCGACTACGGTCTTCGCAAAGTGTCCATCGAGCGCCCCGCACTGCGCCGCCGGGTGGTGGTCATCTCCAGCACGGGCAAAGCGATGGCACCGTTGACCTCCGACCTTCTCGCTTGCGTCTTGCAGGTCGCCGAACAACTGCAACGCTCGACCTGATCTTTTCAGTTCCGGGAACGGGTGTGAGCGGATCCAGAATCAGAAGTCCCGGTCCCTCTCGCTACTGCGATGAATCCAGTGCCTGCCGAAGGTCGGCGAGGATATCATCCACATCTTCCAGTCCCACAGACAGTCTGATGAGGTCCATCGTCACGCCGGCGCTGAGACGCGCGGCAGGCTCGACCTTCTGGCGCGCCAGGATCAGGGTGCCGGGATGGGTGATCAGGGTTTCCGTGTCGCCCAAGCTGATGGCCCGCGATATGAGCTTCAACCGGTCGATCATCGCAATTGCACCATCGACCCCGGCGTGCAGCTCAAAGGACAACATCCCACCACCGGAACTCATCTGCGAGTGGCCGAGTCGATGATCGGGGCTGCCCTCGAGGTAGGCATAGCGCACGAGCTTCACCGCCGGATGGGATTCCAGCATGCGGGCGACCTTCAGCGCACTCTCACTGTGCTGCCGCATCCGCAGCGTCAACGTCTTCAGCCCTCGCATGACCAGGAAGCACAGCATGGGCGAGAGCGTCGCGCCGGTCATGTACTTGAGTCCTTCCGACCTGATGCGCTTGATCGTGGGCAGATCTCCGAGCACGACCCCCGCGAGCAGATCGCCGTGTCCATTGATGTACTTCGTCATGGAGTGCACCACGAGATCGGCCCCGTGCTCGATCGGCCGCTGCAGCGCGGGCGAGCCGAACGTCGAATCGACAAGCACCCGAACGCCCGGACGGCTGTGCGCCACTTTTGCCAGCTCGCTGATGTTCAACAGCTGAGCCGTCGGGTTCACGGGCGTTTCGAAGTACACGAGCCGCGCGCGCTCAGACAATGCTTCTTTCAGCTTCTCGGGCCTGGTGAGGTCGACCTTCGTGACCTTCACCCCGAAGCGCGGCAAGCCCTCGTCGACCAACGAAGTCGCCGTCGAGTACATCGTGTGGTGCACGATCAACTCGTCTCCGGCCGACAGGAGCGTGAGCAAGGTGGAGCAGATGGCTCCCATGCCCGATCCGGTGACCAGCGCGGCCTCGGCCCCTTCGAGCTCTGCGAGCCTCGTCTCCAGGAGATGCTGCGTCGGGTTGTGCTGCCGGCCGTAGACGTACCGGTCGCTTTCTCCAGAGAACACTGCTGCCGCCTCCGCCGTTTTGTCAAAGGCGAAGGTGGAGGTCATGTAGATCGGCGGAGAAACGGCCCCGTAGGGATCGGATCTGTCGTGGCCATGATGCAGCGCGCGCGTCTGAAATCCCAGGCCTTGCGAATTCTCTTTCATGCTTGACTCTTTCATTTTCAAATCTGTCGATAAAAACAAGCCCGCGTCCCGGCGGCAGCGGCAGCGCCTAGTGGACGATCTGGTTCAGGAATTGGCGGGCACGGTCAGTCTGCGGGTTGCCAAAGAACAGCTCTGGAGCGTTCTCTTCGACGATCTCCCCTCGGTCCATGAAGATCACCCGGTCCGCCACTTTGCGGGCGAAGCCCATCTCGTGCGTCACGCAGAGCATGGTCATCTTCGTCTCCTCGGCCAGGCTCACCATCACATCGAGCACTTCCTTGACCATTTCGGGGTCGAGCGCCGAAGTGGGTTCGTCGAACAGCATGACCTTGGGCGCCATGCACAGCGACCTCGCGATCGCAACGCGCTGCTGCTGTCCCCCGGACAATTGGCCTGGGTATTTGTGCGCCTGGTCGGGGATGCGAACCCGCTCCAGGTACTTCATTGCGATCGCCTGCGCTTCGGCCAGCGGCTTTTTCAGAACCCACGTCGGTCCCAGCGTGAGGTTCTCCAGAACGGTGAGGTGAGGAAACAGGTTGAAGTGCTGGAACACCATGCCGACTTCCTTCCTGATGGCCTCGATGCGCTTCAGGTCGTGGATCAGTTCAACGCCATCCACCATGATGAGCCCCGACTGATGCTCCTCGAGCCGGTTGATGCAGCGGATCATCGTGGACTTGCCCGACCCGGATGGCCCGCAAATCACGATGCGCTCTCCTTTGTGCACGTTCAGGTTGATATCCTGCAGGACATGGAAGTCCCCATACCATTTGTTGACCTTCTGCAGACTGACGATGACTTCGCTCATTTGATGCTCCCAGTGCACGCTAACGCTTCAGATTCCGTTCGAGCGATCGGCTGTACCTCGATATGGAATAGCAGAAGACGAAATAGATCAGGCCGATGAAAAGGTAGGCCTCTACGCCGAAGCCTGTCCATGCGGGATCCGCGAGAGCCGCCTTCGCTGCTTGCGTTAGGTCGAAGATTCCGATGATGACGACAAGCGATGTGTCCTTGAACAGTGCGATGAAGGTGCTCACCAGCGGCGGAATCACTACCTTGAGGGCCTGGGGCAGGACGATTTTTCGCGTCAGCTGCCAGTAACTCAGTCCGATGGACTTGGCGCCCTCGTATTGGCCCTTGGGAATGGCCTGGAGTCCGCCGCGGACAATTTCCGCAATGTAGGCCGCCGCAAAGAAGATGATCGCCAGCTGTGCCCTCAACAGCTTGTCGATGCCGAATCCCTCCGGCAAGAACAGGGGCAGCATCACCGACGACATGAACAGAAGGCTGATCAAAGGCACGCCGCGTATCAGCTCGATGTATGCGACGCACATTGCCTTGATAGCCGGCATCCGGGAGCGGCGTCCCAGGGCGAGCAGAATGCCGATGGGAAAGGCAAACGCGATTCCGAATGTTGACAGTATCAGTGTCAGGGGCAAGCCGCCCCAGCGCGTGTTCTCGACGAACTCTAGGCCGAGGAAGCCGCCCCACATCAACGTTGCCACCGCCAGGATCGTGAACACCCACAGCCCGACAATCTGGCGTCCGGCCAGCCGGCGTGTGGCCGTCCAGACGATCGACGCGACTAGCAGCGCCGTCGCGAGCAATGGCCGCCATTGCTCGGCGTGCGGGTAGGTACCGAAGAGAATCAACCGATACTTCTCCCGAATGAAAGCCCAGCAAGCCCCACCCGCCTCCCTGCAGGCCTGTGCGTCAGGGGCCCGGAAGCTCGCCTTGATCAACAGCCACTGCACCAAGGGGGGTGCCAGCATCAGGACGAGCCAGATCGTCAGGATGGTCAAGACCGCACTCGCCGAGGACTGGAAGAGGCTTTGGCGCAGCCTGATCACGAGCTTGGCCCGGACTCTGGACGGCGCTACCTGGACGGGCCGGTCCGTGTGGGTGGTGGTGCTCATGCTTATCTTTCCACCAGCGCGATGCGCTTGTTGTACCAGTTCATCAACAACGAGACCGTCAGACTCACGGTCATGAAGGCCGCCATGATGATCAGGACGCCCTCGATCGCCTGGCCGGTCTGGTTGAGGACGGTGTTGACGACGGAAACCAGGTCGGGGTAGCCGATCGCGACGGCGAGCGAGCTGTTCTTGACCAGATTCAGGTATTGGCTCGTCGTGGGGGGAACGATCACGCGGAGCGCCTGAGGCAGGATGACGAGCCGAAGCACGCGAGACCGTGGAAGCCCGAGCGTCTGTGCCGCCTCCCATTGACCATGGCTCACCGATTGGACGCCGGCACGGACGATCTCTGCAATGAATCCGGCTGTGTAGGTGACGAGACCGACCAGCAAGGCGAACAGTTCGGGAGAGAGCGCCCAGCCCCCTTCGAAGTTGAATCCGCTCCGATGGGGTATGCTGAGCTCGAATTCGCGCCCTCCAACCAGCCAGCCGACCATTGGCATGAGCAGCAAGAGCATCAGGGCGAAAGGCCAGAGTCTCGTCGGGGCGCCGGTCCGGCGCCGGCTGGCTCGCTGCCAGCGGGCTACCGCCACGATGGCGACTGCGGCGAGCACCAATCCCCAAAGCATTCCCGCGACGGCCGGTCCATCCACCGATGGCATCAGCATGCCGCGGTTCGACAGGTAGATACCCGGAAGCGGATGAAAAGCCGCCCTTGGACCCGGCAGCAGTTCACCGATGATGGCATACCAGATCAGGAGCTGCAGCAGAAGCGGCACGTTGCGGATCAGTTCGACATAGGCACCTGCCAGCCGCATGATGAGCCAGTTGCTCGACAGCCGGGCGATTCCGACAACGACGCCGAGCATCGTGGCCAACACCAAAGCGACGGCGGAAACCCGCAGCGTGTTGGCGAGCCCCACGAGAATGGCGCGGGCGTAGGTGTCCGAAGGCGAATACTCGATCAGGGACTCGCCGATGGCGAATCCCGCTTCTCTTTCCAGAAATGCAAAACCGGTCGCGATGTTGCGCGTCGCGAGGTTGTGCAAGGTGTTGGAGACAAGGTAGTACGCCACGAGGGCAGCCAGGCCCACGACGACCAACTGATAGGCAAGTGCCCTGAACTCCGGATTGTTCCAGCTGAACTTGAGCGGAGCGCGGTGAGGTGAGCTCATGGGAATGTCGGTGCGGGTTTGGCGCGAACGCGGCGGTGCGCGCGCCACACGCGCGTCGCATCAGCCGCACGGGCTTTGAACTAACGAATGGGCCACCCGTACATCAAGCCGCCTTTCGTGTACAAGGCATTCAGACCGCGATCGAGCTTCATCGGACTCCCTGCGCCGAGGCTCCGGTCGAACAATTCACCGTAATTGCCGACCTGCTTGATGATGTTGTATGCCCACTTGTCGTCAAGCCCGAGTCCCTTGCCCATTCCGGGAGCGGTACCGAGGATCCGCTGGATGTTGGGAGGGTTGCTGCCTTTCGCGATCTCGTCGACGTTCTTGGAGGTCAGGTTGTACTCCTCCGCCTCCAGCAGCGCATTGAGGGACCAGCGCACGACGTTGAACCAGGCTTCGTCGCCTTGGCGGACCATCGGTCCTAAAGGCTCCTTGGACAGCGGCTCCGGCAGGATCACATACTTGTCCGTGTTTCCGAAAGCGATACGCGCAAGCGCCAGCTGCGACTTGTCCATCGTGATGCCATCGCAGCGGCCCGCCGCGAACGCGCGCTTGATCTCGTCGACGGTGTCCAGCAACACCGGCTTGAAGCTTTGCTTGAGACCGCGAAACCAGTCGGTGAGGTTCAGTTCGGTCGTGGTTCCGGGAAGGACGCAGATGGTTGCGCCGGCGAGATTCTTCGCGCTGCTGACGTTGGCATCCTTTGTCACCATGATGCCCTGGCTGTCATAGAAGTTCACGCCAACGCCGATGAGGCCCAGGGTGGTGTCGCGCGACATCGTCTGGGTGGTGTTGCGTGTCAGCACGTCGACTTCGCCGGACTGCAGCGCAGTGAAGCGTGCTTGTGTGGTGAGCGGGATCACCTTGAACTTGGTCGCATTGCCGAACATCGCGGCTGCAATGGCGCGGCAGGTGTCCACGTCGATGCCCTGCCACTCTCCCTTGCTGTCGGTGAATGCGAATCCGGGGAGATTCGTCGAGACACCGCACTGCACGAAGCCGCGCTTCTTCACCGTGTCGAATGTTTGGCCGGCATGGCTCATGCCTGAGAGACAAAGGCCCATCAGGGCGGCGGCCGCGAGGCGGACAAGTTTCATGGCGATCTTCCTTGTGGACTGGGTGTTTTCAGCGAAGACGCTGAGCGTGGAGAAGCGGGCGGGCGATCGAGTCCGGGACGAACATGCCAGATGCACGTCCATCGGATTCATCGCCGGAAGGCGGAAGGGTTGAGCAAGTGCTCTATGGTCGTGGCCGGCCGGCGAGCGGCTGCGCCGAGGCTGCTTCGGTCTGCCGGCACCAATAGTCGAAGGTGCTGTTCACGATCGACGGCTTCAGCAGATAGTCATGCGCCTCGCGAGCCAAGGCGTCGTCCACCGGCGTCAACGGGCCGAATGCGGCTTGGGCCCGGATCTGCATGCGCGCGGCACGCTCGAGATATACCGACAGGTAGGTGGCTTCCTGGGTCGTCTTTCCCGCCGTCAGGTAGCCGTGGTGTGCCAGGACGATGGCTCGTTTCGATCCCAGGGCCCGCGAGATGATGACCCCTTCATCATCCGCAATGGGCACCCCCGGCCACTCCGCGAGGAACGCGCAATCGTCATGCAGGGGGGTCATGTCCATCTGAGCGATGACCAGTGGCTGCCTGGCTGCAGCGAGCGCGGAGGCCCAGGGCGAATGCGTATGGACGATGGACTGAACGTCGGGCCGCGCCTCGTACACCCACAGGTGGAACCGCGTCGCGGGGTTCGGCATACCGCTGCCCGTCAGCGTGTTCAGGTCGCCATCGACTTCGATGAAGTCCTCCGGCGTGGCTTCGTCGAAGCCGAGGCCGAACCGGAGCGTCCAGTACGCGCCTGCCCTCTCGGACCGCGCGCTGATCTGGCCTGCAAGACCCGCCTCCTGCCCCGTCATGGCAAGGATCCGGCAAGCGCAGGCCAGGGTCTCCTTCATGGTCCGGGGAGGTGACACCAGATGCCTGGCCATGTCCCTGGTCGCACGATCGTCAAAGTAGTCCTTGGACCGCAAATCTTCAGCCATGTGGTGTGTCTCCGTGACTTTGTAATGACACAAAGTATCCTGGCCTGCCTCACAAGAAACCATGCACCACAGCTCATAGCAGCTATGAGCCTCGCACGCCGACGCCTCGAATGAATGGACCTGCGCTCAATTCCACTTGAGGGAACGTTCCACTGACATGTCCGGGTCGCTGCAGACTTCGATCAACGCCGGTCCCTCGACGCTCATGGCTTGCTCGACGATGCCTGCGGCATCCCTGGAGTGCTCGATCCTGAATCCACGGGCGCCGAATGCCTCGGCAAGTCTTGCGAAGCCGGGATTCGCCAGGTCCGTGCCGCTGATGCGATGGGGAAAGTGCCGCTGCTGGTGGGTGCGGATCGTGCCGTAAGACCCGTTGTTGGACACCACCACGCGCAGGTTCAGCCCTCTGTCGACCGCGGTGATCAATTCGTTGCCGTTCATGAGAAATCCTCCATCGCCGACGAAGGCGAGAACTTCTCGCTTCGGGTGGCGCAAGGCAGCCGCTATGCCGGCCGGGACCCCCGTTCCCATGGCTCCGCAAGCCGAGCCGAGCAGCCGGTTCGCCGGCGTCATCCTGAAGATGCGGTGAACCCAGGCTGCAAAGTTGCCCGAATCGGTCGTCAAGACCGCATCGTTCCGGGCCAGACGTGCAAGCGCCATGATCGAGTGGCCCAGAACGTCGTTCGCCACCACATTTTGTGGCTGCCAGCCGTGCGCACGGTCGGCCGCCGCGCGCACCCGCTCGAGCCACTGGCTCGACACTGACCCAGAGCCGCCATGGCGCAATGCGGCGCGCACGAAGCCATGCGCCGTCGAGACAATCGGCAGTTCCGCCGAAAAATGGCGCCCGATCATGGACGGATCGGGATACACGTGAACGAACTTTTGCGGATTGGCGCCTTGCCGCGGAAAGGCGAACCCCAGGGACGACACATCGCCCATGCGGCTGCCAATCGCCACAAGCAGGTCGGCTTCGCTGAAGAGCGCCGTGTGTGCGGGCGAGGTGAAGAAACTCAGCTGGCCAACCCAGCGGGGGTCTGTGTTGGAGAACTGATCCTGGTTCTTGTTGGTGACGGCAACGGGAATGCCCCACCGGCCGACGAGTTCCTGGAGATCGTTGCGGAAATCATCGCTCCGGCACTCCCCGCCCACAATCAGGATCGGCCGGTCGGCCCTGGAAATCAGTTCGTGCACGCGCGCAACTTCCTCCAGGGTTGCCTCTGCGACTGCCACGCAGTGAACCCGCGCGGGCTGTCGCTCGACCAGTTCGGTCAGGACGTCTTCGGGCAACTCGACGGCGACCGGACCCGGCGTTCCCGAGGCGGCCGCAGCAAAGGCGCGGGCCATCACTTCGGCGGCGCTTGCCGCCTTGTCGATGCGCCCGGACCATTTCAGCAAGCCGGAGAAAGCTTTGGCGGAATCGATTTCCTGAACGGCGCCCCGGCCCAGGTTCGGCGTTTCGACCTGGCCAATCAAAAGGATCAGTGGAACTGCTTCTTCGGCCGCCACGTGGACTCCGATCGCGGCATTGAATGCCCCCGGCCCCCTGCTCGCCATGACGATGCCGGCGCGCCCCGTCAGCTTGGCGTCCGCAATCGCGGCCAGGGCTGCGGATCCTTCGTGGCGACATGTCACCAGATCGAAGTCGCGCCGCGCGTAAAGCGCGTCCAGGAGCGCCAAGAAGCTTTCACCGGGAACGCTGAATGCGCGGTCCGCACCATGCGCGACCATGCTGTCGACAATGGCCTCGGCAACTCGATACGTCATGACCGCCCCTTTTTCATGCCGCGTTCACGTCGACGACCAAGCGGCCCCGGATCTCCCCCCGCATGAGTCGGGCGGCTGCGTCGATCGCTTGCGGCAGCGCAATCTCGGCCGCAATGTCTTCCAGGATCAGGCCATGCAGATCGCGCGCCAGCCGCTCCCAGGCCGCGATGCGGTCTGCCTTTGGCCGCATCACGCTATCAACGCCGATAAGGCTTACACCGCGGAGGATGAACGGCGCGACCGACCCAGGCAGGTCGAGCCCCTGGGCCATGCCGCACGCAGCGACCACGCCGTTGTATCGAAGCTGCGCGCATATGTTGGCCAACGTGTGGCCGCCAACGGAGTCCACGGCGGCGACCCAGCGCTCCTTCTGCAGCGGCTTGCCCGGTTCGCTCAACTCCCTGCGATCGATCACGTCGGTGGCGCCGAGCCGTCGAAGATACTCGGACTCGTCGAGCCGCCCAGTGGACGCCGTGACCGTGTACCCGAGCTTGGCCAACAGGGCGATCGCAACGCTTCCGACGCCGCCGTTCGCACCCGTCACGAGCACCGGCCCATCGCCCGCCTTCAGCCCGTGCCGCTCCAGGGCCATCACGCACAGCATGGCGGTGTACCCTGCGGTACCGATTGCCATGGCATCCCTGGCGCTGAAACGCTTCGGAAGCGGAATCAACCAGTCGCTCTTCACGCGCGCACGCTGTGCAAGCCCGCCCCAGTGGGTCTCGCCAACGCCCCAGCCGTTAAGCACCACCGCATCGCCTGGCTTGAATCCGGGATGGTCGCTCTGCTCCACCACGCCCGCAAAGTCGATGCCCGGCACCATGGGAAAGCTCCGGACCACAGGGCCCTTTCCGGTGATGGCCAGGCCATCCTTGTAGTTCAGCGTGCTGTATTCGACACGGACCATGACGTCGCCTGCGGGCAGGCGGTTTTCATCGATCTCGGTCAGCGACGCGCGGTAGCCTTCCGCGTCTTTTTCCACGACGATGCCTTTGAACATGTTTTCGCTCCAGTAATAAATCAGTGATCCGCCGCGTGGCGGGGCGAAGCCTGGACGTGCACACCCAGGCTGGACAGGAATGCCCCGATGAAGGTCACCAGGGGCCGGTCCGACTGCACCAGCCTGGCTCGGAGCACGGCCCCCTCCCAGGCGATCCAGAAGAACTCGGCGAGCTGCTCGACGTCCAGCGTTGCCGAGATGGTTCCTGCGGCCTGAGCCTCTCGGAGGCAGCGAGCCACCCGCTCCTGCCAGCCGACAAGAATGGCGTCGAGGCGTGCGCGAAAATCCACAGGCAGGGCACCCAGTTCCTGACTCAGGTTGCCGACTAGGCATCCCCGCGTGAAGCGGTGCTTGCGCATGCCCCTGGATGCATCGGTAATGAAGTCGGCAAGCCGATCGAGCGGCGCGCGTTCCTGGTTCAACAACCACCGGTCGAGCTTGCGCTTGAAGTAGTCGTCATAGGCGTCCATCACGGCCGCTCCGAACGCATCCTTGTTCGCGAAGTAGTGATAGAACGAGCCCTTGGGCACGGTCGCCCGCTTCAGCACGGCATCCAGGCCTGTCGAACTGAAGCCCTGCTCGGTGAGCAGTTCCATCCCGCATCGGATCAGTACATCGCGCGTTGCAGCATACGCTGGCGCAGGCCGCCTGCCGCGACGCACGGCCGCTTTGGTTTTTTCTGTCATGCGGCAATTCTAGACTGATCGTCTAGAGAACACTCACTGCTTTCTCCCAGGCGCGCACGTATCCGCTAAGCCCGCACCAACATGCGGACACGCATGCACTTTCATTGGGCAATCTGCACTTGATTGCAGGGTCGACGGATTGAATTTTCAGATTTCTCCCGACTTGATCGCAGGCCCAAGTCTTGCTCGTAAACCCCGATACGAGTCCTAATTGACACAATGTGTCCTGTAGCCAATACTTCTACCACCTCCTCACTTCTGCAGAAGGAAGCCCCATGAAGCCCCACCCCATCAAGAAATGGCTTGTCGCCGCCGGCCTCGCCTGTCTGGCCATCACCACCGCGCTGGCCGAAGAGCCGTATCCGTCAAAGCCGATCAAGCTCGTGGCGGGTTTCCCGCCAGGGGGTCCCACGGACATCATTGCGCGCGTGATTGCGCAGGGCCTCGGCAAGGAGCTCAACGGCACGGTCATCGTTGACAACCGCGCCGGTGCCGGCGGCGTCATCGGCGCCGATGCCGTCGCCAAGTCGAAGCCGGACGGCTACACCCTGCTCGTCGCGGTGGAGTCCTCGCAGACGCGCGGGCAAGCCCTGAATCCAACGCTTTCCTATGACCAGCTCAAGGACTTTGCCTACGTCAGGAACGTCGCCAAGCAGCGCAATCTCGTTGTCGTGAATCCCGACGTGCCGGTCAACAGCATCAAGGAACTCATCGCCTACGCGAAGGCAAACCCCGGCAAGCTGAATTTCGGCGGCACCTTCGGCGCGACATCGCACATCGGCGGAACGCTGTTCGATGCACGCAACGGCACGCAGCTCACGTTCGTGAACTACAAGGGCGGCGCGCAACCCATCACCGATCTCATGGCCGGCGTGGTGCAGGTCGGCTTCTTCACCGAGGCGACAGTCGCCCAGCACATCCGGGCCGGAAAGATCAAGGCCCTTGCGGTCGCCGCGCCCGAGCGCTCGCCCGCGTTCCCGGATCTGCCCACGCTTCAGGAAGCCGGCAGCAAGCCGATCGATCTTTCGCCTTGGTTCGGCGTTGCGGCGCCTGCGGGTACGCCGGGTCCCGTCGTGCAGAAGATTGCGGCGGCGCTCGACAAGGTGGTGACGAGCCCCGAGTTCCTGGCGCAACTGGAGACGCTCGGCGCCGTTCCGGTGAAGGTGTCGACACCCGATCTGTATACCAAGCAGGTGGCCAAGGAGATCGTGTTCTGGAACGATTGGGCGAAAACGATGACGACTCCCTTGGCCCGCTAAGCGAGTGCCGAGTATCGATCCCGATGAACTTCTACGACCTCTACGACGAGAGACTGTCCGCGGCGGAGCGAGCGCTCGTCCAGGCCGCCAGCGACTTCTGCCGCGGCGAATTCAGCGCCCACCTGCTGGAGTCGCATACGCAGGGCCGCGCCTACGATGCCTCCTGGATCGACAGATGGGCAAAGGAAGGCTTCCTGGGGCTTCAAGTGCCAAGGGAATTCGGCGGCCACGATGCCTCGTTCCTCTGCAAGATCCGCGTGGCGCAGACGATGGCGGAACATGGCTTTGCCGCCGCCTTTGCCATCAACAATCTGCAAGGCTCTGTGACTCGCGTGGCGCGCTCCGGCTCCGAGAAGCAACGTGCCGAGTTCCTCGGCGCCATGCTGGGCGGGCGTACGCTGTGCGCCCCCGCCATGTCGGAGCCCGACGGCGGAAGCGACCTGGCCACGCTGAAGACGAGGGCACGGCGCGTGGATGGCGGATGGCTGGTAAGCGGCACGAAGTCCTGGATCACCAACGGTTCGATCATCCAGTGCGCAAACCTGCTTGCAAGAGTTGACCCAGTCGGCGCGGAAGCCGGCGATATCGCGTCTTTGCTGGTGCCGCTGGTTGACGGGCCGACGCTGCGAAGGGAAGAACTCGTCATGCCGGGCGCCCGGTCCTTCAGGCTGGCATCCCTGGTTTTCCAGGATCATTTCGTCCCCGACTGGTGTCTCTTCGACTCGCCAGGGCAGGCCTTCAAGTCTTCCATGGCATCGGTCAACGCCGCACGCGTTCATGTGGCGGCGATGTGCGTCGCCTCTGCCAGAGCGGCCTTGGCAGAGACGGTGGGCTACGCGGAATCGAGGCAAGCCTTCGGCAAGCCGCTGCTCAGGCACCAGGGATTCGGGTGGGAGCTCGCGGAGGTCTCCTTGCGCCTGGAGGCAGCCAATGCACTCGTGCTGCGCGCAGCGATCGCAGTGCAAACAGGAAAGGCGGCACTGACGCTGGCCGCCCAAGCGAAAAAATTCGCCGTCGACGTGGCCGTCTGGGGGCTCGACCAGTGCCAGCGTGCAATGGGCGCCACCGGCGCGAGCGCCGATCACCGCCTTGCCATGCTGTCAAGCGAAACACGGCTGGCGGCATTCGGCGACGGCACCAGCCAGATGCTGCTCGACCGCATCGCCAAGGGCTTGGTCAAGGACTACGGACCTTCGCCCGCACAGAAAGGACCCGATCAATGAGAAACGTGGTCGTCAAGGATGCGCACGCCGCTGTCGAGGACTTGCGCGATGGAGACACGGTGATGGTCGGCGGCTTCGGCGGCGCGGGGGTTCCGCGCGGGATGATCGAGGCGGTACTGGACCTGCGGGTGCGCGAGCTGACCGTCATCTCCAACAACGCAGGCTCCGGCGGCCAGGACCTTTCGCTGTGGTTCGGCGCGCGCATCGTCCGGAAGATCGTCTGCTCCTACCCGCGAAGCGCGGACGTGTTCGCCAACCAATACCGGGCGGGCGATGTCGAACTCGAACTGGTCCCGCAGGGCACGCTGGTCGAGCGCATCCGGGCCGGAGGTGCGGGCCTTGGCGGATTCCTCACTCCCACGGGTGTAGGTACTGTGTTCGAGAAGGGCAAGCAGAAGGTCGTGGTCGATGGCCGCGAGTTCCTTCTTGAGAGGCCCTTGCGTGCGCAGTTCTCGCTGCTCAAGGGCCGGCAGGCCGATGTCCTCGGAAACCTGAACTACAACAAAACGGCACGAAATCATTCTGTGGTGATGGCTACTGCGGGCGAGGTCGTCGCGGTGGAGGTCGACGAACTCCTGGAGCCCGGCGAACTCGACCCCGAAGGCATCATCACCCCCTGCATTTTTGTCGACCGCGTCTTTCTCTCGAGGCACGCATGAACTCGCTATCCAGACTGGAACTCGCGCGCCTGGTCGCACACCAGCTTCCCAAGCAAGGTTTCGTCAACCTCGGCATCGGAGCCCCGACGAGCGTGGCGGACTATCTTCCCTCCGATACCTCGGTCATGCTCCACAGCGAGAACGGCATTCTCAACGTCGGGCCCAAACCAGCCGAGGGAGAGGAAGACCTGGACCTGATCAATGCCGGGAAGATGCCCGTCACGCTCGCCCGCGGTGGCTCATTCTTCGACTCGAGCCTGTCGTTCTCGATGATGCGCGGAGGGCACCTCGACATTGCCATCCTCGGTGCGTTTCAGGTCTCCCAGCACGGCGACCTGGCCAACTGGACCACGGGCGATCTGAACGGTGCGCCTCCGGCCATCGGCGGAGCCATCGATCTTGCCGTGGGAGCCAAGCAGATATGGGTGATGATGGAGCACACCACGCGCGACGCCCAGCCGCGCCTGGTCGAGCGTTGCACCTTGCCGCTCACGGCAGTGGGCGTTGTGGCCAAGGTGTTCACGAATCTGGCGATCATCGAAATTACCGGCGATGGATTTGTCGTGCAGGCGCTCTTTGAGGGTGCATCGCTTGATTCCGTGCAGCGACTCACCGGGGCGCCGCTGAAGCCGGCGCCCGCACTATGGCGATTCTCTTCGGATGGGGTGCTCGCGCCGTCCCGCTGAGCCCGAGATTCAGGCTAGGGGCGAGCCGCGCCTCAGGACCTATGCGGTGGCGGCAATCACGACAAGAGCCGAAGCCGGTTCGTCGGTGAGCGCCGTGAGCTTGTGCGGAATGGTGGAGTCGAACTGCACACAGTCGCCTGGTTCCAGGCGCTCCTTGCGTGCCCCGATCTGCATCTCGATGTGGCCGGTGAGAACGAAGAGGATTTCTTCGCCCTCATGGTGGCTCATGATCCGGCCGCGCTTCTGGGTTTTTCCCGGGCGCACGATGAATGCCCGCATCACGCGATCGTCGCGAAGGCCCGCGACCAAGGAGAGATGCGTCGTGGGATCTCCCGCGATGGATCCGTTGCCCCGGACGATGGAAACAACGTCTTCCTCCGGCTGTTGCCCGAAGAGCCGGTCCACCGTCACACCCAGGGCCTTGGCGATATTGAGCGCCGATTCGATCGACGGGGTAGACACGCCCCGCTCGATCTTCGACAAATAGCTGCGCGTCAGCCCTGAATCCAGAGCCAGATTCTCTAGCGTCAGTCCGCTTTGGACGCGCAGGTACTTGAGGTGTAGTGCCAAGGCTTTGAACGGGTCTACGGCGGGCCGATCGGCTGCTCGCAACCCACTGGAAATTGCTGCGGGGCCCGATTCTGGCACGAGTGTGTCGCCCGCAGCCTAGATGTCGAGCACCAGGCGCGGCCCTGCGCACTCCGCAACGCACACGATCACTTCATGTGCGCGCTCCTGAGCGCTCAACACCCGGTCGTGATGGATGGGCGGTCCCTCGGTCCAGCGCGTGCGGCATGCGCCGCAGATGCCGCCTGCGCATGAGACGGAAATGTCCGCGTCCATCGCCTCCAAGGTGGCAAGAAGGCCCACCTCGGGCTGCACCTCCATCTCGCGTCTGCTCTTGGCCAGCACCACACTGTACGGCTGCGCGTTCAGGGTTGGAACGAGTTTCGGCGCGGTGAACCGCTCCACGTGCTTGCGGCTTTCGGGCCACTCGGCGACAGCGGATTCGAATGCAGCGAGCATTCCGCCGGGTCCGCAGCAAAATGCCTTCGCGTCCGGGCCAGCGCCCTCCACGATGGATTGGATGTCGGGCGGATTGACCTCGAGCGTGTTGTACAAGTGGACCCGTCCGCCCCTTACCGCCGGTTCCAGCATGTCGATCAGGCTCGGCTCGCCCGTGCTGGCCCAGTGCAGCTGGTAGTTCGACTTGCCTTCACGCTCCAGCGCCAGGATGGCAGAGACGAACGGTGTGACGCCTATGCCGCCCGCAAGAAAGATGTTCATTCCGGTGGACGAGAACTCCAGCCCGCTACGAGGTACCGAAACACCAATGATTTCGCCGGCACGAAGCTCGTCGTGTATGTGGCGAGACCCGCCGCGTCCCTCCTCTTCACGCTTGATTGCAACAACGTATCTCCTGCAGTCGGCGGGATCGTTGCACAGCGAATAGGTGCGCACGAGCCCGTTGCCCAAATAGAGGTCGATGTGCGCTCCGGGCCTGAACACTGGCAAGCGCCAGTCGTCCTGGTCAGCCAGTACCAGCCGCTTGACTCCCGGCAGGGGCTCGTCGATCTCCCGAACGACAGCTTGAAGATGCTTGATCGCCTTCGGCATGTCACACGCCGCGGACGGCGTCGCCCACGCGGATGACGCCGCCTTTCAGGATCCGGCAATTGAGTCCTGACCTGTTGACCAATGGATCGAACAAAGCTTTGCCGAGGATCTCCTCGATGTGGCGGCACGGCGTGGACAACCGGGTTGCTTCGAGAAGCGTTTCCCCCACCCAGAACTGGCGCCCGACAAGATGATTGAGCGGCACACCTTGCACGGTAACGTTTCTACGATGCTCCTCGGGCAGCATCTGGATTTTTGCATCGCGCGCCAAGGCTTCGAGTGTTTCAATCTCGAACAGCGTGATCTGTCGTCCCTCCTCCGGCTTGTGGGAGTAGAAGCCGGACTCCCGGCCGATCATGTACCGGTCTCCCTCGATGCCCTTGCTCGCCACGAGCGTCAGTTGGTCAAACGCCTCCATAGGAAGGAAGGCGCGAGGCGTGATGTGCAGATGTCGAACGACCCCCTTCCAGGCAGGAACGACTTGGCGTTCCTCGAGCTGCGGTGGGTGGTCCGTGGCAGTAGGCATGTAGACGCTCCTTGATAACGGCGATCCAGCCGGTCTAATGAAGGAACATCATTGTAAAACACTTTGTGTCCTTTGAGACTCACATGAGCGTTTCACGACTGATCATGAGGCTTGGCAGTTGCAATTCGATAACCACTGGCTCTGGCCTGACGCGACCGCAGCTCACCGGCTGGACGAGCGGACCGCCATCGAATTGCTTTTTTCTTGGGCATGACAACTCAGATGCCTGCGCACTCGCCCTCTGGACGATCGGCCGGGTTGCGGTAGTTGATTCTGAGGATCGTCGTGCGGCGCTGCGTCTACACGCCGACGCGCTTGAAGCTGACGGGCTTGCCGCGCCGCCAAGCATTGAATCTCTATTTGTTCGCCTTGCCAACGCTCAGTATCCTTCGAATCTCGTCCGCCACAAGGTCCACGAGCGCATGCGTTGCAGCGCTCAGAGGCTTGCGCCGGTCACTGACGCGGACCACATGGCGGACGATGCGCGGCGAGAGGATCGGGCATACAGCCAGTGTGCCCTCGTTGACCGCGCGCTGCACTACGATGCGCGGCAGGATGGTCGCGAAGCGCGTTTCCTCCACGAGGCGCACGATGGTGCTCAGCACGTCGACCTCGAACTTGGGTGCAAGCAGAATGCCCTCCTGGCGAGCCGCCGCTTCCAACACGCCGCGCAGCCCGTGACGGCGCGTGGGCAGGATCAGGTCCAAGCCGAGTTCGGCCAGGCGCGCAAGGCGCACGTTGGCAGGTAGGCGCGGGCCGTGTTGCACGCTCGTTACGAGCAGCATGTCTTCCTCGGCGAGCGATTCCGTGGCCAGCGACAGCTTGGCCCGCGGCTCGTTGATGACCGCGACGTCGAGTTGTCCGCTCGTTACCCAATCGATCAGCATGGCACTGTAGCCGACGGATACCGTGACCTCCACATGCGGGTAGGCTTCGTTGAACCGCGACAGCGCGTCGGCCAGCACGCTTTCGGCCACCGAGGAAATGAGCCCCAGCGAGACGTGGCCGGTCACAGCCTCGCTGCGCTGCGCAAGTTGCTCGCGCGCATTGTCGATGTTGCGCACGATCGGCAGAAACAGCCGGTACATCAGGCGTCCGTGCGCGGTGGGCGACATGCCTCGGCGTTTGCGCTCGAACAAGGGCTGCCCCAGCTCTTCCTCCAGCTTCGCGATCTGCATGCTCAGCGTCGGCTGCACGACGTCCAGCCGCTTGGCGGCCTGCGTCATCGAGCCGTCTTCGAACAGCGCAAGGAAGTACTGGATTTGCCTCAGGTCCACGATGGCCTTCTTGGAAACTGCCCCGCTGACCGGGCTCGCAAGGGAGGGCAATTGTAGAAGGCGGGTGGCACGCTGCGATATGGGCTCAGGCCGTGCCGACCTGCTGATAGATGTGCTTGATTTCCTGGAAGTCGATCAGCGCATCGTACCCATGCAGCCGGCCAAGCCCGCTGCGCCGATAGCCGCCCGTCTCGGCTTCTGCGAAGAGCTTGTTGTGGTCGTTGATCCAGACCGTCCCGTTGCGCAATGCGCGGGCCACCCGCATGGCGCGCGCGCCGTCGCGCGTCCAGACGCTGGCTGACAACCCGTACTCCGAGTGGTTGGCGCGGGCGATGGCCTCGCGCTCGTCCTCGAAGCGTTCCAGTACCAGTAGCGGGCCGAAGATTTCCTCTTGCACGAAGAAGGCATGCGTATCACGATGCGCGACGAGGGAAGGATGGACGAAGTTTACGTCGCGCCGCCCGCGCAGCAGCACCGCATCGGCCGCCTCCAGCGCGTCGTCGATGCGCTGGCTAACTTGTTGGGCGGCGTGCGTGTCGATCAGCGGGCCGATCTGCGCACCCGGCGTCAGCCCCGGTGCCACGCGCTGCGCAGCCAGTGCTTCGGTCAGCGCCTTTTGCATGGCGCTGTAGTGGTGTGCATGGACGAGCACGCGCCGCGCTGCTGTGCACTGCTGGCCGCTGATGATGGTCGCAGCCACGGCAATCGCACCGGCCGTCTTCTCGACGTCGGCATCCTCGAACACCAGGCAGGCCGACTTGCCGCCCAACTCCAGGGACAGTTTCTTCATGGTGGGCGCCGCCGCAGCCATGATGCGCTGACCGGTGGCGTTCGAGCCTGTGAAGCTCAGCACATCCACCTGCGCGCTCTCGGTCAGATACTGCGCCACCGCGTGACCGTCTTCGCTCACCAGATTGACCACGCCGGGCGGCAGGCCCTCGCAGGTATGCAGCGTCTCTATCACCCGCGCGGTGATCAACGCCGTCTGCGGCGCCGGCTTGATCACCGCAGTACAGCCTGCTGCCAGCGCGGGGGTCAGTGAGCGAATCAGCAGCACCACCGGCGCATTCCACGGCACGATGATGCCGGCCACGCCGGCGGGCTCTTTCAGCAACGTGGAATACGCGCCAGGCTCCACCTCGAGCACATGGCCTGGCATGTAGCGCGTCAAGCCTGCGTAGTAGCGGATCTCCGACACGGCACCGGCGATCTCGCCGCGCGACTGCGCCAGCACTTTGCCGTTCTCGCGCGTGAGCAGTACGGCCAGGACTTCGGCTTGAGCTTCCAGGCGATCGGCCCAGCGCAACATCACCATTTGGCGCAGCCGCGGGTCGTGCGCCCACTGCGGCTGTTCGAACGCGCGCCGCGCGGCGGCCACGGCGGTTTCGGCGTCACAGCGCTGCGATGCGGCGTGGCGCCCGAGCGGGGTGCCATCGGACGGGTCGTTGCGCTCCCCCCATGCACCGCAAGCCGCTGGCTGCCAGTGACCGTCGATGAGGTTGAGAGCGTCTTGTTGGATGGTCATGCTGCGGTGATGTGGTTTTGTTGAATAACGCGCTTCCACAGCGACTTCTGGCTTTCAATGAAGCTGTGGAATTGGGCGGGCGTGCCGCCGTCGGTCGCCACGCCCTGCTGGGCGAAGATTTTCCCGACGTCGGCCATTGCGAGGATGCTGTTCATTTCGCGATTGAGCTTGTCGACCACTGGCTTCGGCGTTCCCGCGGGCACCACGATGCCGTGCCAGGATGACACCTCGTAGCCCGCGACGCCGGCCTCCGCCGCAGTGGGAATCTCCGGCATCAGCGGCGAACGCTGCGCGCCGGCAATGGCCAGCGGGCGCACCTTGCCCGACTGGATGAACGGCAGCGCATTGGGCAGCAGGTCCATCGCCACCGCCACCTGGCCACCGGCCAGGTCAGTCAACATCGGCGTGCTGCCCTTGTAGGGAATCTGGTTCATGCGGATGCCAGCCAGGTTTTCGAACAGCACCATGGCCAAGTGGTTCGATGAACCCGGGCCCGAGGTGCCGTAGTTGATGGCGCCGGGCTTCGCCTTGGCGGCCGCCAGCACGTCGGCCGCGCTGCGATAGGGACTTCCCGCGTGAGCGACCAGCACCATCGGCGATCGCCCCGCCAGGATCACCGGGTCGAAGGCCGTGTCGCTGTCGTAGGGGAGCTTGTAGAGCCACGGGTTGGCCGCGAACGGAAATTGCACTACCAGCAGCGTGTAGCCGTCCGGCAGCGACGTGGCCACGGCCTGCGTGCCGATGGCCGTGCCGGCACCGGGCTTGTTGTCGACCACGGCGGACTGCTTCCACGCCGCGGTGAGGTGCATGCCGACAATGCGCCCCAGCGTGTCGTTGAAGCCGCCCGCGGGGTACGGCACCACGATGCGCAGCGGCTTGGCCGGGTAGCCGCCGGCCGTATCGGGCTGCGCCCAGAGCACGGGCGCGAACGCGCTGCCGAGCAAAGCGGCGGTGGCGTCGCGGCGTGATACCGGCATGGTGTGTCTCCTTCATCGGGGAACGCGCGGGCGCTCGTCGAACGCCCGGCTCTCTCATCGGGCAGCGGCACATCGGCTAAGCCCGCAGCGCATTGGCCGCTCAGTCGGCCAGCGCGAGCGCTTCCTGCGCCAAGTCTTTCTCGACATATTCGCGAAAGAGCTCCGCTGTGTACAGCAGCCGCATCTGCGCACCAACTTCGCAAGCCTTCAGGCAGGCAGCCTGGAGTTCAGGCGTGTCGGCATGCTCGACCACAATCTGGTAGCCGCGCTCGCCGTGGATCTCGTCGGACACGATGTGCAGATCGAAGAACTCGACTTCCTCGTCCGTGAACTTGTACTGCTCGCGCAGCGTGGGCGCCTGCTTGCGGTAGATGGACGGGACCTGCGATTCGAGTCCCACGACGATGCCGGCCACCGCGATGATCGGGTTCTCGCGCATCGACATCGAATAGCACCAGCTTTGCAGGCCGCGTGTGGAGGGCAGCATGTTGTCGGGGTCGGTCACGCGGGCACGCGACGAACCGCAGGCTTCGGCAAAGCGGATCAGCAGGTCAGTGTGGCGGTCGCCGCCGATTTCCTCCTCGTACATGTTCGCCAGCATGAAGTCCTTCACTTCGATCAGGTGCGCTGGCGTGCGCGAGTAGATGAAGCCCAGATAGTCTGCGAACGGACCCACGTAGTGGTAGTGGTTCTCGGCCCAGCGCGCTAGATGCTTGCGCGAGAGCCGGCCTGCGGCCCACGCCATGCTGAAGGGCGATTTGTTAGCGCTCTTTCCGCGCACCGTTTCCTCCAGCGCGTGACGGAAGTCTTCTTTGCTCATCAATGCCGTCATGGGTTGTTCCTTCGTTGGTATGAACACGGTCCGCGGCAGCTGCGAGGTGCGCGGCACAAGGCCCCTGGAGGGGATGGCGTGATCCTACGTATGCGCGATGCAAAACCGCAATTCATATCAATTTTATTGATCCCTTGCATTGGCGGTCGTGATGTTGTTTGACGCGGCAGCGGCTTCGCTTGGACATTAGCCACCAAGCATCCGGCCTGGGAGAACCACAGCCGATTCGCCCCTCCACCGGGAACCATGGAACAAGTGCTCATGCCCAAAGTTGTGATCAGGAAAGACGGCCAGTGCTTCGAGGGCGAGGTGCGGCCGAACACCAACCTTGTCGTACGCGCCGGCATCAAGCAGTTTCCTTTTCCGCACCTCACCTACGGCTGCGGCATGGGGAAGTGCTCCAAGTGCATGTGCAAGGTGCTGCATGGCGGCGAACAGCTGGCCGCGCCCAACTGGAAAGAGAAGAAGCAGCTGGGCGACCAACTCGATGCGGGCTTCCGGCTTGCCTGCCAGCTCTGGATCCACTACGACATCGAACTGAGCCAGGACGAGACGGCGCTCGCCTGACACCGCCCGCTTTACACGCCATGCCAAACGCATACGTCATCCTCACGAACAAGGACGGCCAGTTCCGCAGCGAGCTGTGCGACGGCCTTCGCCCCGTCGAGAGCCACGACTACTTCTTCTACGGCCAGCGGCGCGCGCGCTTCGTCATTGCCGAGCTTGAACGGCCGGTGAAAGTCGCGATCGTGGACGAGGGCGCCCCGCCCACGCGCAACCTCGTTCCCTCCAAGTTTCTTCCGCAGTTCGACACGCTCGAAGCCGCGCGCGAAGAGCTCGCGCAGTTGGTCAACTTCGGCCACCTGGACGTGCGCCCAAGTGTGGCGGCGGCTTGTGCGGCACCTGCAGATGCCGCATCGAGAGCGGCCTGGAACACACCGACGCGGTCAAGCAGAAGGAGCGCAAGCACCTTTCGGAAGCGGATTTCGAACAAGGCTTTCGCATGGCGTGCCAGACCTTCGTGAACGGGGACGTCAGCGTCTCCTGGTAATTCCCATTCAGGCGCGGGCGCACCTTCGCCGCGCCGACAACATCGAGCACCTACCCCATGACGGACCCCGACAATTTCCCTGTGCGCGTGCTGGCGCGCACCCCCATCGCTACGGACACGATGGCGTTCTTCCTGGAGCGCCCTGCCGGCTTCGACTTCGGGGCGGGCCAGTTCGTCAGCCTGCAGCTGCCGGATTTCGATGCGCCGGAAGACGGCTCGGACGACGGCGAGCGCATGCTGTCGATCGCCAGCGCCCCCCATGATCCGCACCTCATGGTTGCGATGCGCATGCGCGATACGGCATTCAAGCGCCACCTCTCGCAATGCGCCCTCGGTGCCGACGGCGCCCTCGTGAGCCTGAGTCCGGCCATGGGCGATTTCGTGTTGCCCGAAGACCCGCGCCAGCCGCTCGTGATGCTCGCCGGTGGCATCGGCATCACGCCGTTCTACAGCATGCTGCGCCACCTGCAGTACCAGGCCGCCAGCGGCAAGGCGGTGCCGCCGGTCACGCTGCTCTACGGCAACCGCACGCACGCGCTCGCAGCCTGGCGCAGCGAGCTCGCGCTGCTGTGCGCCGACCTGCCGCACTTGCGCGTCTTGCATGTGATTGCCGAGGACAAGGACGCCCCGCCCCCAACGCGTGGTCAAGGCGCGCACGCCTGGCGCGCCGGACTGATTGACGCCGCGCTCATCCAGCAGGAAGTGTCCGATTGGCAGGCCTGCCGCTACTACATCGTCGGTCCCACCGCCATGGTCGCGGCCATGCAGGACTGCCTCGATGCCTGCGGCGTTCCGCCCGAGCAGGTGGCGATCGAGTTCTTCGCCGGCTACTGAGCCCATCGCCTTCAAGCGCCAAAGGAGTTCTTCCATGCAGATCACGACACAGACCATCGCCCTGCCCTCCGAGGCCGGCAGCATCCAAGTGCATTGCTATGGCGACGCCAGCGCACCCACTGTGTACATGGCGCACTCCATCCTCTCCAGTAGCGCCATGTGGTCCACACAGGCACACCTGCTGGTCTCGCGCGGCTGGCGCGTGGTGTGCGCGGACACACGCGGCCATGGCGGCTCGGTGGCCCACGAGGCGCCCTCCTCCATGCAGCATCTGGTGGCCGACACCGTCGCGGTGCTCGATGCACTCGGCATCGCGAAGGCGCACTACGTCGGGCTTTCGTTGGGCGGCATGAGCGGCTTCGGCCTGGCGCTTGCGCATTCCGACAGGCTGGCGAGCCTGTGCCTGTGCGATGCGCGTGCCGACACACCACCAGAGGCGTCTGCGCCTTGGAACGAGCGCATCGCCATCGCCGAGCGCAAAGGCTGCGCGGCACTCGCACGACCCACCCTCGAACGCTGGTTCGGCCGCGTCTTTCTCGATGCACACCCTGACATCGCGCAGCGCTTGCTGCAGGTCGCAGCTTCGACATCGGTGCTCGGATTTGTCGGATGCGCGCGCGCCATCCAGGGACTCGACTACCTGGCACGGGTGTCGGAGATCGCGTTGCCGACCACCCTGATCGTTGGTGCGAACGACGGGGTGCTGCCGCAAGCGATGACCGAGATCCAGCGGCGCATCTCGGGCTCCGCCCTCGAGGTCATTGCGCAGGCGGGGCACCTGCCCAATATCGACCAGCATGCGGCATTCGACGCTGCGCTGCTGCGGCACCTGGGCGCGCACGAGTAAAAGCGGCGACTTCAGGCACCGTACCGACAGCACCTTGCGCCGATGCAGGGCATCGGATCGAGGGACCGCGACGCGTTCGCACGCCCGCACCTGTGAAAGATTGTCATCCTCGTGATTCCACAAGATGGCTCGAACAAGATGCTTCGTCTCGGTACGATTTGTACGGTCGCCGCCGCATTGCCATCCACCGGCCTGCGCATGGCGGCGATCCACAAGAAAACGGAGACAAGTTCGCATGACCATTCTTCTCGCCCGCGTCCGATCCTGGCGCCTCGCCTTCTCGGCCTTTGTACTGGCCATCGCAGCCACCAGCGCCTACGCGGAATGGCCCGAGCACGACATCAGCTTCATGGTGCAGTTCGGCCCTGGCGGCACCACCGACCTGGTGGCTCGCGCGCTGACCACCGAGATTTCCCAAAGCTTGGGCCAGCCGATGGTCGTGCTCAACCGCCCTGGCGGGCAGGGCACGGTGATGGGCATGCTGCTCGCGCGCGCCCAGCCCGACGGCTACACGCTGGGCATGCTCTCCAGCGGCTTGGCGCTGTGGCAGCTGGTCTCCGACAAGCCGCACACGTCGAAGGATTTCACCAGCATCGCGAGCGTGGGCCGCTACGTGTTCGCCGTGGTGGTCAACGCTGATTCCCCGTACAAGACCATCGAGGACCTGATCGCGGCCTCGAAGAAGGCCAAAGGCGGCATCAACTTCGGCGGGCCGAGCTCGGTCAACACACTGGGCATGCTGCTGCTGGCTGAGAAGACCGGCATGCAATTCGAGACGGTCAACTACCGCTCGGGCTCCGACTCGGTGGTGGCCCTGCTGAGTAACCAGATTGACGTGGTGGTTCAGAACCCGACGGACTTCATGCCCTACGTCAAGGCGGGCAAGCTGCGCGTGTTGGCAGCGGCCAGCTCCACGCGCATGCGCGAACTGCCCGACGTGCCCACGCTACGCGAGCTCGGCTACGACGTGGTCACCGACGCCTACTTTGGCGTGGGTGCGCCGCTCGGCCTGCCCGAGCCGATCCGCCGCAAGCTCGAAGACGCCACGCTCAAGGTGGCGCGCGATCCGGCGTTCCAGAAAAAGCTGATCGACGCCTACGGCATCGAGCCCGCGCCGATGACGGGCAAGGCGTACCGCGCCGAGATCGAGCAGGCCGAGATCACCGTGGCCAAGCTCAAGAGCCGTTTCCCCTCCTCCAAGTAATCCATCCCCATGTCAACTCCAGCAACAAGCGGTGGCACCGTGGCCGACCGCGTGGCGGCGGCTTGCCGTCGCCACGGCGTGCAGGTCGTGTTCGGCCAGTGCAACCCGGTTCGTTTTCATCTCGCGGTGCCGCAGCATGGCATGCGCAACATCGGCTATCGCACCGAGAACGCCGGCGGCGCCATGGCCGACGGCTACGCGCGCATTAGCCGCCAGACGGCGGTGGTCACCGCGCAGAACGGGCCCGCAGCCACGCTGCTGGTGGCGCCGCTGGCCGAGGCGCTCAAGTCCTCGGTGCCGATCATCGCGCTGGTGCAAGACGTGCCCGTGGGCTCGCGCGAGCGCAATGCCTTCCAGGAGTACGACCATCTCAAGCTCTTTGCGGGCTGCAGCAAATGGGTCGGCCGCATCGACAGCGCCGAGCGCGTCGACGAATGGGTGGACATGGCGTTCCGCATCGCGACAAGCGGCCGCTGCGGACCCGCGGTGCTGCTGCTGCCGGTGAACATCGCCGACAGTCAGGCTACCGGCGACCCGACCCGCCGCGCCGTCAACGGCCGCTTTCCGCTCGATCCAGTGGTGGCGGCGCCGGAACGCGTGCGCGAGGCCGCGCGCCTGCTGATGCAGGCCGAGCGGCCGCTGGTGATTGCCGGTGGCGGCGTGCACCTCTCCGGCGCGGCACCTGCGCTGGCCGATCTGCAGCAGCGCTTTGCGCTGCCGGTGGCGACCACGATGATGGGCAAGGGCGCCGTCTCGGAGCTGCATCCGCTATCGCTGGGCGTCATCGGCAACGTGCTGGACGTGGGCGCACCCGCCTACGAAGCGCGTGCGCTGGTCACGAAGGCCGACGTGGTGCTGCTGCTGGGCACGCGCACCGCGGCCAACGGCACCGACACCTGGAACCAGTACCCACGCAATGCGCGCTTCATCCACATCGACATCGATCCGGTCGAGATCGACCGCAACTACGAATCGCTACGCCTCGTCGGCGATGCCAGGCTCACGCTCGAGGCGCTGGCCGATGCGATGTCGCAGCTCGATGCGCAGCAGCGCCAATCCGCCCGCGGCGCGGTGGAGGACGCCATCGCCACCTCGCATGCGGCCGCGCAGCGCCTGCAGCACGGCGTGCGCACCGAAGACCGCCTGCCCATCCGGCCCGAACGGCTCATGCACGAGTTGGGGCAGTTGCTACCGGCCGACGCCATCGTCACGGCCGACGCGAGCTACGCCTCGGTGTGGACCTCGCTCTATCTCACGGCGCGCCATGCCGGCGAGCGCTTCCTGCTGCCGCGCGGGCTCGCAGGGCTCGGCTGGGGGCTGCCGCTGGCCATGGGGGCGCACCTCGCGCGCCCCGAGGCCACGGTGGTTTCGGTGGTGGGCGACGGCGGCTTCAGCCATGTGTGGGGCGAGCTCGAAGCCATTCGCCGCCACGGCATTAAGCTGGTGCTGATCGTGCTAAACAACGGCGTGCTCGGCATGCAGGAAGACATGGAGGTGTTCCGCTATGGCGGGCGCACGGACACCCGCTTCGGGCCGGTCGATCATGCGGCCATTGCGCGCGCCTGCGGTCTGCACGGCGTTCGCATCTCGGAGCCCGGCGCCCTGCGCGCCGCGTTGCAGGAGGCCATGTCGGCCGACCGCGCCACGGTGCTCGATGTGGTTGTCGACCCCGCCGCGTGTCCGCCGCTCACGGCCTACAGCTCGCGGCCGAGCCAGCTGGGTTGATGGCGATGAACTTTCCCTCCAAGCCTCCTGTGGCACTGGTGACGGGCGGGCGGCAAGGCATCGGCCGCGCCGCCGCGCTGGCCCTTGCCCGCCAGGGCTTTCACCTCGTGATCGCCGATCTGCACGACGACCAACGCACACAGGTCACGCTCGCGGACATCCGCGCGCTGGGCGTGCGCGCCGACTTCGTGCACACTGACATCGCCGATCTCGCCACGCACGCCGGGCTGGTGGAGGCTGTGTGGTCGCTGCACGGCCACGTCGACTGCCTGGTCGACAACGCCGGCGTTGCAGCGCGACCACTGCGCGACGTGCTGGACGTCACGCCCGAGGACTTCGACGGTAACTTCGACGTCAACATCCGCGGCACCTTCTTCCTCACGCAGGCCGTTGCGCGCCGGATGCTCGAGGATCGGGCGCCACAGCCCTACCGCAGCGTGATCGTGATCTCGTCGATGGCGGCGCACTATGCGCGGCTCAACCGCTCGCAGTACTGCATGTCGAAGGCGGCGGTGGCCATGATGGCCAAGATCCTGGCGCTGCGCCTGGCGCCGCACGGCATTCACGTGCACGACATCCGGCCGGGCTTCATCCGCACCGAGATGACCGGCTCGCTGGACACAAGCGCGCAGGACGCCCGCATCGCCAGCGGCGAGGTGCCTCTGCGCCGCTGGGGCGAGGCCGCCGACGTGGGCCAGTTGGTCGCCACGCTCGCTGCCGGCCTCGTTCCCTACGTGACCGGTGAGCCCTTCGTGATCGACGGCGGCCTGCGCGCCAACAGCGCCTGAGCGCGCATGAATTCGAGGAACTTGAAATGCTTGCACTGAGAAAAATCTCCCCCGATTTCGGCGTCTCGCTGATGGACGTCGCACCGCCCGAAGAACCCGCGCCCGGCGAGGTGCTGGTCGAGGTCGAGGCGGCCGGAATCTGCGGCAGCGACCTGCACATCTACGATGCCAAGGGCTCGGCCTACGCGAACGTGTGGCCCCGCCTGCCGCTCACGCTGGGCCACGAGTTCTGCGGCCGTGTGGTGCAGCTGGGCGAAGGCGCCGCAGCGGACCTGCTGGGTCGGCGTGTGGTGGCGCTGCCCGTGGGCATCGGCATCCAGCGCGACGGCTGTTTCGCGCCGATGGTCGCGGTCGCGGCCGTCAACTGCCTGCCGGTGCCAGATGCGCTGGACAGCGACCTGGGTGCGCTGATCGAGCCGCTCACCGTGTCGGAAAACGCCGTCGCGCTGTCGGAAACCGGAGCGGGCAAGCGCCTCCTGATCATGGGCGCCGGCACGCTGGCGCAGGGCGCGGCGCTGTTCGCGCGGCTCGCGGGCGCCAGCCAAATCGTGGTCACCGGCTTTGCCGACACGCACCGTTTCGAGGTGCTGCGCCAAATGGGCTTCGATCTGCTGATCGACCGCGCGGAGCCCGGCTCCGCCGAGCGCCTGGCCGCGCTAGCTGGTGACGGCTTCGACGCCGTGATCGAGATGACTGGCGTCATGTCGACCATCGATGAAGGCCTGGACGCGCTGCGCCGCAAGGGCATCTTCGTGGCGACCGGCATCCACCCCGACAAGGCCACAGTCGACATCACGCGCATGGTGCGCCAGCAGCTGCAACTGCGTGGCAGCTACGGCAACACGCGCGAGGGCTGGCACAAGGTGATCGCGCAGGTGACCGCGAACCCCGAGACGTTCCGCCCGCTCATCACGCACCGCTATCCGCTGCACCAAGCCGTGCAGGCGTTCGAAACGGCCTATGCGCGCATCGCGTCGAAGGCCATCCTTCATCCGCAACAGAAGAACTGAGACTTGGCATGAACGAATTCTTGTTTGGCGGCCGCGCCGAGACGGTGATCCAGGCCGGCCACGTGGTCGAAGACCTCGACGTGGCCATGGCGACCTTCACGCGCGTGCTCGGCGCAGGCCCTTGGTATCGCTTTCGCGTCTCGCAGCCGCGGGAAGGCTCGCTCTACCGCGGCTGCGAAGTCACCCACGACCTGTCGATTGCCCTGGCCTTTCACGGCACGATGATGCTGGAGCTGATCCAGCAGCACGATGAACAGCCCTCGGTGTTTCGCGACGGCGTGGCGCAGCGCGGCTACGGGCTGCACCACTGGGGCATCGGCACGCGCCGCTTCGACGAGCGGCTGGCGGGAGAACTCGCGCAGGGCAAGGAGATGCTTTACACCGCGCGCACGGGTCGCGGTGCCCGCATCGCCTATTTCGAGGGGCCGACGCCGTTGCACGCGATGGTGGAGTTCATTGAAATCACCGAGACCAGCGAGCGCTTCTACGCGGGCATCGCAGCCGCCGGGCGCGACTGGAACGGCAAGACGCTCGAATGGGCGGGCCCAGACGGGGTTTGAGCGTCAGGCCGCCGGCAGGAAGCACGTCGATTCGGCGATGCGCTCGCGCAAGAGTTCGATGAACGCTGTGGTGCGCGGACTCGGGTTCTGGTTGTGCGGGTAGATGGCCCAGATCGGGTCGTACTCGGTCTTGGCCTCGCTGTCGAGCAGCGTCACCAGCGCGCCGGCAGCGAGCTCCTTCTGCACCACATAGAAAGGCAGCTCCACGATGCCCACACCCGCCACGCATAGCCGGTGCAGCATCTCAGCCTGGTTGGAAGAGATGTCGCCCTCCACGGAGGCCGGCTTGAGTGGCGACTCCGCGCGCAGGCCCCAGTGGATGTGGTGCGTGCGGATCGAGAAGTTCAGGCAGTTGTGGTCCTTCAGCGCCTCGGGCGATACCGGGCGCCCGCGCCGCTCGATGTACGAGGGTGCAGCGCAGATCACGTGCGTGGTCATGCCTATCTTGCGCGCGAAGTACGCACTGTCCTGCAACACGCCCAGGCGGATGGCCACGTCAATGTTGCGTTCGACCAGGTCGACCCGCTCAGCGCCGAGCTGGATGTCGATCTTCACGCGTGGAAAGCGCTGCACGAACTCCGCGATGAAGGGCACCAGCGTGTAGCCGAAGCTCGGCAGCGTGTAGATGCGCAGCTTGCCGCTCAGGTCGGCCGAGAGCGCGGCCAGGTTGCGCTGCGCATCGTCCATCGCCTCCATCACGCGCCGCGCGCCGACGATGAACACTTCGCCCTCATAGGTCAGCTGCAGTGAGCGCGAGGTGCGGTTCAGCAGGCGCACGCCCAGGCGCTCTTCCATGCGCGAGATCGACTTGCTGACCGCCGAGGCGCTGAGATCCAGCTGCCGCCCAGCGGCCGAGAAGCTTCCGCTCTCGACCGCACGGATGAAGACGTTGAGTTCGGAAAAGCGGTCGTAGGACATGGCTGCAGCCTAGCGCACGCGCTCCCGCGCCGGGGGATGCACCCGCGCCAAGGTGCTGCTTTCAAACACGGCCGAGCGACACATAGCGCGCCAAGTGATGGTCCTCATCGCCGAGCATGTGATTGGTCAGCACCAGGCCCTTGGCCAGGTGTGACAGCGGCAGCTCCCAGGTCATGCCGATGCCGCCATGCATCTGGATGCACTCCTCGGCCACGCTCGTTCCGACGCGGCCAGTGGTCGCCTTGGCTGCAGACAGCGCGCGCTCGCGCGTGACGCGGTCGGCCGATTGCAGCGCGTTGGCCGCGTTGATGACGGCAGAGCGCGCCTGCTCAATGCCCAGCCACAGGTCCACCATGCGGTGTTGCAGCGCCTGGTTGCTGCCGATGGACTGTCCGAACTGCTCTCGGGCGCGCAGGTAGTCGAGCGTGAGTCGCTTGGCGGACTCCATCGCGCCCAATGCCTGTGCGCTCAGCGCCAGCACGCCGGCGCCCACTGCGCCTTCGATGGTCGGAAAGGCCTGGCCTTCGGTGCCGACCAGCGCATCGGCCGGCAGATGCACGCCTTCCAACGCGATGTCCGCGCCTCGGCCACCATCGGCCAGCGGGTAGCCGCGCAGCGCGATGCCCGGAGTTGCGGCGGGCAGCACGAACAAGCTGATGCCCGCGGGATCGTCGTCGCCGCCGGACGAGCGGGCCGAAACGATGAAAAAGTCGGCCTGCTCCGCATGGCGCACCACGCATTTCAGGCCGTCGAGCTGCCAGCCACCGTCGCTCGGCCGCGCACGCGTCGTCACGTGCGAAGCCTCGTAGCGGGCCTCAGGATCGGCGTGGGCAAGAACGGCCAGCGTGCTGCCGGCCACGATGTCGCGCCGCAGCGCACGCTGCACATCCGTGTTCGCTTCGGCCAGCGCCGCAGCGGCCATCAGCGCTGCGAGCAAGGGCTCCAGCACCATCGCGCCGCCCAGCGCCTCGAACACCAGTGCGATGTCGAAGCCGCTGCCGCCCAGGCCGCCGTCAGCCTCGGCGAAGAGCGCGCCGAGCGCCCCCAGATCGATGAGATACCGCCACATTTCCGTGCTGTGCCCCTCGCCCGATTGCGCAATGCGCTGGCGCTGCGCGAATTCGTAGTGCTGCGCCAGCAGTCGTCGCAGCGCATCGTCCAGCATGCGCCGTTCGTCGGTCGGTTCGAAGTTCATGCGGCGTCCTTCATAGCCCCAGCACCGTCTTGGCGATGATGTTGCGCTGGATCTCGTTGGAGCCCCCGAAGATCGAGAGCTTGCGGTTGTTCAGGTACTGCGCGGCCGCGCTCACCGATTCGGCGGGCGCGCCGGCCAGGGCTTCGGCATCGCCGAGGTGCGGCAGTGCATGCAGGCCGACCGCGCGGCGCACGAGCGCGGCGAGTTCCTGGCGGATCTCGCTGCCGAGCAGCTTCAGCGCCGAGCTTTCCACGCCCGGGCTCCCGCCGTTGGCCACAGCGGCCGTCACGCGCAGGTTGGTCGTCTTGAGGTTTTCCAGGTCGATCTCCACGCGCGCCATGCGCGCCGCGAAGGCCGGGTCGCGGTCCAGCGGCTGGCCGCCGCTCATGACCTTGGCCGCCACCGTCTTCAGGCGCTGCAGCGCCGCCACTGAAAAGCCGATGCCCGCGTTTCGTTCGTGCGTAAGCAGGTATTTGGCGCAGGTCCAGCCATCGTTCTCTTCTCCAACGAGGTTGTGCGCCGGCACTCGCACGTCGGTGAAGAAGACCTCGTTCACCTCGTGCTCGCCGTCCAGGGTGACGATGGGCCGCACCTCGACGCCCGGCGAGCGCATGTCGATCAGCAGGAAGCTGATGCCCTGCTGACGGCGCGCGTCCTTGGAAGTCCGCACGAGGCAGAAGATCATGTCGGCGTGCTGCGCGAGCGTGGTCCAGGTTTTCTGGCCGTTGACGATGTAGTGCGCGCCCGCTGCATCGTGCCCGCGCACCGCCGACGTCTTAAGCGCCGCCAGGTCGGAGCCCGCGCCGGGTTCCGAGTAGCCCTGGCACCACCAGTCCGAGCCATCGAGGATGCGCGGCAGCCAGTGGCGCTGTTGCGCCTCGGTGCCGTAGCGGATCAGCACCGGCCCGAGCATGAGGAGACCGAAGGGCACGATACGCGGCGCGTCTGCCAGCGCGCATTCGTATTCGAAGATGAAGCGTTGCACCGCATTCCAGCCGGCTCCGCCGTGCTCGCGCGGCCAGTGCCCCGCGAGCCAGCCACGCGATTGCAGGATGGCATGCCACTGCTGCATCTCGTCCTTGCGAAGCGTGCGGCCCTCGGCCACCCGCCGGCGCAGCGCCGGTGGCAGGCGCTCGGCCAGGAAAGCGCGGACTTCCGCGCGGAAGGCCTCTTCTTCAGGTGTGAAGTTCAGGTTCATGCGGGTCTAGCGAAAAATCTCGAACAGGCCGCCCACGCCCATGCCGCCGGAGACGCACATCGTGACCACCGCATAGCGCGCACCGCGCCGGCGCCCTTCGATGAGCACGTGACCTGCAAGGCGCGCACCGGTCACGCCGTAGGGATGGCCGATGGAGATGGCGCCGCCGTCGACGTTCAAGCGCTCGTCCGGAATGCCCAGGCGCTGCTGGCAATAGAGCGACTGCGAGGCGAAGGCCTCATTCAGCTCCCACAGGTCGATATCGTCGACCGTGAGGCCGTGGCGCGCCAGCAGCTTGGGTACCGCGAACACCGGTCCGATGCCCATCTCGTCGGGCTCGCAGCCCGCCACGGCCAGGCCGCGAAAGGCCCCCAGCGGCGCGAAGCCGGCGCGCTCGGCATCGCGCGCTTCCATCAGTACGCAGGCGGCCGCGCCGTCGGACATCTGCGAGGCATTGCCCGCGGTGACGAAGCGCTCGGGCCCATTCACCGTCTGCAACCTCGCTAGCGCCTCGTAGGTGGTGCCGTGCCTGTTGCAGTTGTCCGCCTCGATCGTCGCCTCGCGGTGTGACACCGCGCCGGTGGCCTTGTCTTGCACGGCCATGGTGGCGGTGACAGCGACGATCTCCTCGCGGTATCGGCCCGCGCGCTGTGCGGTCTCGGTTTTTTGCTGACTCTGCGTCGCAAAGCGGTCTTGCGCCTCGCGCGTGATGCCGTAGCGTGCGGCCACGATATCGGCCGTCTCGATCATCGAGATGAAAAGTCCGGGCTGCTGCGCGAGCAGCCACGGATCAGCATCGCCGGGCCTCGGGCCGCGCGGCGCAATGCGCGAGATGCTTTCGACCCCGCCGGCCACGACGACCGACATGCCGTCCACGACGATGCTGCCCGCCGCCATTGCAATGGCCTGCAGCCCCGAAGCGCAATAGCGGTTGATGGTGGCACCGCCGACGCCCACCGGCAAACCGGCGCGCAAGGCCGCCTGCCGCGCGACGTTACGGCCGGTGGTGCCTTCGGGAAAACCGCAGCCGAGGATCAGGTCTTCGATGCGTTCGGGGTCGATGCCCGCGCGGTCCACGGCGGCGCGCACCGCATGCGCAGCGAGCTCAGGGCCGGGCGTGATGTTGAACTCGCCGCGGAAGGACTTGGCCAGCGGCGTGCGGGCGGTGGAAACGATGACTGCTTCGCGCATGGTTGCCTTCTCTTTAACTATTCGAGCGTGATGCCGCCGATGCTGCGGATCAGCTGGCCCCAGACCACGCCATCCTGCTGCACCGTCTTTGCAAAATTGGCCGCCGAGGGGTCGCCGATGTCGTAGCCGATCTGCGCGAGCGCGGTGCGCATGTCGTCGGTTTTCATCACGTCCGCGAAATCCTTCACCAGGGCCGCGACGAGCGGCTTGGGCATGTTCGCGGGCCCGAAGATGCCGAGCCACCCAACCAACGGCCCCAGCGTCGGATATCCGGCTTCGGGGAAGGTCGGGATGGCCGGGAACGACACCAAGCGGTGTGTGCCAGTGATGGCCAGTCCGCGCAGGCGGCTGCCGGGCTGCAGAAAGGCGGCGGCCGACCCCACGTCGCACACCACCGCACTCAGCTGTCCCCCGATCAGGTCGTTGATGGCCGACGCGCAGCCTTTGTAGGGCACATGGACCATGGTCACGCCCGCGGCATGCTTGAAGGCCTCGCCGATCAGGTGGCCGAGCGACCCGTTGCCATAAGACCCGTAGCTCATGGTGTTCGGGCTGCTCTTGGCTGCGGCCACGAACTCGGCCACGGTCTTCGCCGGATTGTCGGAGTTGACCAGCATCACCAGCGGCGTCACGCCGATTTGCGCGATCGGCGTGAGGTCCTTGATCGCATCGTATGGCAGCTTCTTCATCAGGTGCGGGAGCACGGTGATAGTGGAGCCCGCCGCCAGAATAAGCGAGCTTCCGTCGGGCGCGGAGCGCACGATGTTGTCCACGCCGAGTACGCCCGAGGCACCGGGCCGGTTCTCCACGATCACGGGCTGGCCAAGCACGGGCGCCATGCGGGTCGCCAGCCGGCGCGCGATGGTGTCGATGCCCCCGCCGGGCGGCACGGTGACGACGATGCGCGCGGGCTTGGCCAGCGTGGCGGCACCGGGGGTGGCTAGGGTGGCGGGGGCGCCCTGCGCCCAGGCCACCGCCTGCAGCGATATCGCGGCGGCGACGCACAAGGCAGCCCGCAACGCGGCCCGCGTCCAGAAAGTATCGGTCTTCATTTTTTGTCTCCTGCTGTTGATTCGATGGATGCGGCTCAGGCGGCGATGGCCTGACGGCGCAGCATCTGGCCGAGCGCGGCGTCGTATTCCGCGGCCAGCCGGTCGACCAGTGCGGCGGCTGGCACCACACGGTCGATGGCGCCGATACCCTGGCCGCAGCCCCAGACGTCCGTCCAGGCCTTGGGCTTCATGCGGCCTGAGCCGACATTCATGCTGCTGGGGTCTCCGCCAGCCAGGTTGTCGGGGTCAAGTCCGGCCGCGACGATCGAGGGACGCAGGTAGTTGCCATGAACGCCGGTGAAAAGGCTGGTGTGCACCACGTCGCGCGCCGCGCTGTCGACGATCATCTGCTTGTAGGCGGCCGCGGCGTTGGCCTCCTCGGTGGCGATGAAGGCCGAGCCCATGTAGGCCAGGTCGGCGCCCATCGCGCGCGCCGCCAGGATCGAGCGGCCGCTGGCGATGGCCCCCGACAGCACGAGCGGGCCGTCGAACCACTGCCGTATTTCCTGCACCAGTGCAAAGCGACTGCGTGCCCGCATGCCCCCCCGCGCCCGCCGCCACAGCAATCAGCCCATCGGCGCCCTTCTCGATCGCCTTGCGCGCGAACGCGTTGTCGATGACGTCGTGCAGCACGATGCCGCCATAGGCGTGGATGGCCTCGTTCACTTCGGGCCGCGCGCCCAGTGAGGTGATGACGATCGGCACCTTGAAGCGCGCGCACACCTCCAGATCGTGCTGCAGCCGGTCGTTCGAGCGGTGCACGATCTGGTTCACGGCAAAGGGCGCGCTGGGCCGCTCAGGATGCGCGCGGTCGTGCACCGCAAGCGCGTCGGTGATGCGCTGCAGCCAGTTCGCGAGTTCTTCCTTGGGCCGCGCGTTGAGCGCCGGGAACGATCCGACGATGCCCGCCTTGCATTGCGCGATGACGAGTTCGGGCGTCGAGATGATGAACAGCGGCGAGGCGATCAGCGGCAGCCGAAGCCGTTGTGAAAGAATCTGTGGAAGCGCCATGCGAAGACTCCTGGAATCGGTTGGACGGGCATGCCGAAGGTGCGCGTTCGTGCAGGTCGCGCACCGGCCAAAGGATGTTTCAGATGCGGCGGTTCTGCTCGCGCCAGTACGGCTCGCGCAGCAGGCGCTTGAAGATCTTTCCGGTGTCCTCGCGCGGCAGCTGTGCATGGAACTCGATCACGCGCGGCACCTTGAAGTTGGAGATGTGCGCGCGCAGAAAGTGCTGGATGCCGGCCGCATCGAGTTGCGCGCCGGGGCGCAGCTGCACCGCCGCCGCCACGCTCTCGCCGAACTCCTCGTCGGGAATGCCGAACACCGCGCAGTCGGCCACTCCCGCCAAGCCCTGCAGCACCGACTCGACCTCGGCCGGGTAGATGTTCACGCCACCCGAGATGATCATGTCGTTGCGCCGGTCGCAGATGTAGAGAAAGCCCTGCGCGTCCAGGTAGCCCACGTCGCCAAGCGCGACCAGGCCGTCGCGCTCCATCGCGTCGCGCGCCGCCTGGTTGTTCACGTAGGTGAAATCGGGCAGCGCCGGCTGGCGCACGTAGATGGCGCCGATCTGCCCCGGGGCCAGCTCGCGGCCCTCGTCATCGACGATGCGCAGCCGCGCCGGGCCGAGCGCCTGGCCGACCGAGCCGGGATGGGCCAGCCAGGTGGGCGAATCGATGAAGGTGACGTAGCCGGTCTCGCTGGCGCCGTAGGCCTCGGTGATGACGGGGCCGAACCAGTCGATCATGCGGCGCTTGACATCGGGCGCGCAGGGCGAGCCGGTGGAGGTGACGTGGCGCAGCGTGGCAACGCTGAAGCGCGCGCGCTGCGTATCGCCCAGCGCGAGCAGCCGGCGGTACATGGTGGGCACCAGATAGGCGTGCGTGACAGCGTGCCGCTCGATCAGTTCGAGCGTGCGCAGCGCGTCGAAAGTGGGCTCCAGGATCAGCGTGGCACCGGCGTCGCAAGCCTGTACCAGGTACATGGTGGAGGCGCTGTGATAGATGGGCGCGCACAGCATCGCGGTCACGCCCGGCGCCATGCCCGAGGCGATGCGGCCGATTCGGCGCGACTCCATCTCCAGCGCATCGCGCTCCTGCGGCGCAAGCGCCAGCCGTCGCACGCCCTTGGGCTTGCCGGTGGTGCCCGACGTGTATTGCACCGATCCGAAGTGCAGGCGCGGGCGCGCTGCCATCGGCGGCACGCCGACGCCGAACTCGATCCAGCGCACGGCGCGGCCGCTGGCGTCGGGCTGCGGGCTTTCTTCGTCGGCCGGCACGGCGACGATGGCCACGCCGGTCGGCACCCCGGCCACAACTTGCGCGAGCAGGTCGTCGTGCACGAAAAGCATCGCAGCGCCGCTATCCTCGAGCATGTAGGCCGCCTCGGGCGGCTTGCAGTGCCAGTTGAGCGAGACGAAATAGACGCCTGCGCGGCGGCACGCCAGGATCAGCGCCGCGTAGGCCGGGCAGTTGCGCATCATCATGGCCACGGTCTGGCCGTGCGCCACGCCGGCCGCCTCCAGGCCGGCGCACAGGCGCTCGACCTCGGCCTCCATCCATTCGGCGGTGAAGGTGTGTCCTGAGAAAACGATCGTCGGATAGCTCACTTCGGTTGTCTCCTCGTTGTTCTTGGGTGTCTCAGCGGCTTTGCAGCGCCGCCAGCGCCGCGCCCGCATGGCGCGCGCCGATGGTCATGGCGCGGCGCAGGTACAGGCCGGCGTCGTGCTCGTCGGCAAAGCCGATCGCGCCATGGAACTGCACCACCTCCTTGGTCACGCGCAGCGCCGCGGCGCCGGCGCGATGCACGGCGGCCGCGGCAGCCCAGCCTTCCTTGCTGGTGCTGGTCGCGCGCGCTGCCTCGTGCACCAGCGCGCGCGTGGCGGTCGCGTCGACATGGCAGGCTGCGGCACGGTGCTGCAGCGCCTGGAAGCTGCCGATCGGCACGCCGAACTGGCGGCGCAGGCGCAGGTAGTCGAGCGCGAGGGCAAGGGCCGCGTCCATCAGGCCGCAGAGGTAGGCAGCATCGCCGAGCCACGCGAGGTGCCGGCCGTGCCGCCAGGCGCCCTCGCCCGCGCTGCCCGACAGCACCTGTGGCGCATCGGTCCAGGTGGCGCGGCCGACGTGCAGATCGGCCAAGCGGCTGCCATCCACGGCGTGGCGCACGGTAAGCGCAACACCAGGTGCGCCGGGGTCCAGCAGCCGCGCACTGAACTCGTGCCCCCGGCCGCAAGCCACCAGCCAGTGCGCGGCCGCGTCGCCGTCGGGTACCAAATGCGCCGCGAGGGTGGCGTCGGCGGACTCGGCGGCATCCACCAGCACGACGTGCGCCAAGCCCTCGATCAGCGCCCGCAACGTCGGCACCGCGACCTCGCCCGCCTCGGCCAGCACCGCAGCGGCGGCCATGCCCATCGTGAGCGGCGCTGCCAGCAACGCGCGACCGCCTTCTTCGGCGACCACGCACAGCGCCGGCGCGCCCAGCTGCAGGCCACCCGCCGATTCGGGCACCGCGATCCCGAGCCAGCCAAGTTGGGCGATCGCTTTCCACGTGGCGGGCTCCCACGCGGGGCCGCCTTCGTGCACCCGGCGTGCCCGTGCCGGGCCACCGAACGAGGCAGCGGCGTCCGCCGCGCTCTCGGCAATCATGCGCAGGGGCGCGCTGTGTTCGGCATTCATGACTTGGCTCCGGCGATCGGCAGGCCGAGCACCCGCGTCGCGATGATGTTGCGCTGCACTTCGCTGCTCCCGCCGTAGATGCCCAGGCGGCGTGCCTGCAGGAACATCTCGGTAGCATCGAGCAGGTCGTCACCCCGGCGAACCGGGTCTCGCAACGCGGCGGCGGGTCCCGCCACGCGCTGCACGAGGTCGAGCAGTTGGTGCACGGTGTCCGTGGCCAGCAGTTTCAGGTAGGAACTGTCAGCTGCGATGCCCTGTTCGGCGGCTTCGGCCGCTTCGAGGTAGGCGGCGATGAGCGTCTCGACCTCCACCTCGGCCAGTGCTGCGGCCTCGTGCACGCTGGGCGGCAAGCGGTCCGCAGGCGTGGCACGCAGCATCATGCGCAGGCGCTCCATCGCGCGCAGCGCCTGGGCCGGCGAGCCAATGCGCAACCGCTCCTCGCTCAGCACTGCAGTGGCCACCTGCCAGCCCTTGTCGATCTCGCCGACGACGTTGTCCAGCGGCACTGCCACCTCGTCGAAGAACACTTCGGCAAACTCGTCGTCGCCCGCGATGGTGCGGATCGGCCGGCGCCGGATGCCCGGCGTCTTCATGTCGATCAGCGCGAAGGTGATGCCGTGTTGCGGCTTGCCGGCACTGGTGGTGCGTACCAGCGCGAACATCCAGTCGGCATGGTGGCCCCAGGTGGTCCATATCTTGTTGCCGTTGATGACGAGCCTGTCTCCGTCCGGGCCGCCGCGCACCTCGGCGCGGGTGCGCAGGCTCGACAGATCCGAGCCCGAGCCCGGCTCCGAATAGCCCTGGCACCAAATCGCGTCGCCTGAAAGAATGGCTGGCAGGTGGCGCTGCTGCTGCGCCGGCGTGCCGCGCGCAATGAGTAGCGGGCCGATGTGGTTCAGGCCCTGCGTCGGAAAGTCGGGCGTGCCCGCGCGCGCCATTTCCTCCATGAGGATCACCTGCTGCACCGCGCTAGCACCCATGCCGCCATGCGTGCGCGGCCAATGCGGCGCAATCCAGCCGCGCTGCGACAGCGCGCGGTACCAGGGCATGCCCTCGACCGGCAGCGGCCGGAAGGTCCGGTGCCGCAGCGCGTCGGGCGCGTGGGTCGCGAGCCAGTCGCGTACCTCGTTGCGGAAGGCCGTGTCGGCGGCCGATTCGGGTCTGAGCATCTTGGCAATGGCGGCGGCCTCAGAGGCTGCCGATCTCCTGGTAGACGTGTTTGATTTCAAGAAAGTCGTGCATGCCTTCGGTGCCGTGAAGGCGGCCGAATCCGCTTTCCTTGTAGCCACCGACCTCCGCTTCCGCGAAAAGCTTGTTGTGCGCATTGATCCATACGGTGCCGCAGCGGATCTCGCGCGCGATGCGCTGCGCGCGCGCGCTGTCGCGCGACCACACGCTCGCGCCCAGCCCGAAGCGCGTGGCATTGGCCAGCGCGACCGCACCACGGTCGTCGTCGAAGACCTCCAAGGTCATCAATGGCGCGAAGTGTTCGTCCTGGACGGCCGACGTTTGCGGGTCGTCGACTTCCACCAGCGTGGGCGACACGAAGGCACCGTGCATGGGAAGGCCCGGCACGGGCGCCCCGCGCACCACCACGCGGTGCCGCTCGCCCAGTTCGTCGACCAGGCGCAGGATGCGATCGCGGTTCGCCAGGTCGATCACCGCGCCCATGGCGTTCTCGGCGAGGTGGCCCGGGCCCACACGCAGCGCGCGCATGGCCGAGGCCATCGCATCGCGAAAATCGGCATACAGCCTACGGTGCACCAGCACCCGGCTGGCAGCGGTGCACTGCTGACCCGACAGGATGGTGCCGGCCGCGAGGATCTCGCGCACCGCGAGGCTCAGGTCGGCGTCCTCGCACACCACGCAGGGGGCCTTGCCGCCAAGCTCCAGCGACAGGCGCTTGAGCTGCGGCGCGGCCGCCGCCATGATGGCCTTGCCCACGGCGGTGCTGCCGGTGTAGCTCAGGACGTCGACGCCCGGCGAGGCGACGTAAGCCTGCGCCACGGTGCTGCCCGTCTCGTGCACGATGTTGACCGTGCCAGGCGGCAGCCCCTCGGTCTCGGCCATGCGCTGCGCCACGCGGTGCATGAAGAGCGCGGCCTGCGGCGCTGCCTTGACGACCACCGTGCAGCCGGCCGCCAGGGCCGGCGCGAGCGAACGCACGAAGAGGATCAGCGGCGCGTTCCATGGCACGATGATCGCCACCACGCCCGCGGCTTCGTGCGTGATGAGCGAGCGCACGCCTGGCGCCGGCTCGACCACGCGGCCGGCCGCGCTGCGGGCCATGCCCGCGTAGTAGCGCAACTCCGAAGCAGCGCCCTCGACCTCGCCGGCCGACTCGCGCAGCACCTTGCCGTTTTCCAGCGTCAGCAGCAGCGCCAGCGATGCGGCGTCGGCCGCGAGACGCGTCGCCATGTCCAGCAACACCTGCGCGCGCAGGCGCGGGCTGTGGCGCCAAGCCGTAGTGTCGAAGGCGTGGCGAGCCGCATCGATCGCGGCCTGCGCCTCCGCCGGGCCGCCGTCGGGCGCATGACCAACTAGCGACGCATCTGCCGGGCTGGTCGATGAGAAGGCAGGGCCCGAAGGCAGCCACCGGCCACCAATCCAGTGCGCGGCCTGCGTGTCCCAGGGCACGGTAGCGCCGCTCATGCCACAGGCTGAGCCAGGCGCGCGAGCGCCATCTCGCGCAGTTCGGCTTTGAGCACCTTGCCCACGCCGTTGCGTGGCAGCGCGTCGACAAAGAACACATGCTTGGGCTTCTTGTAGCTGGCAATGCGAGACTTCGTGTGCTCCTGCAGCGCCTGCACGCTCAGCGTGCGGCCCGGATGCCGCTCGACGAACGCGGTCACCGCTTCGCCGAAGATATCGTCGGGTACGCCCACCACGGCCGCATCGGCCACGTCGACGTGCTCGACCAGCACCTGTTCGACTTCCTTGGTGTAGATGTTGAAGCCGCCGCTGAGCACCATGTCCTTCTTGCGGTCGACGATGTAGAGGTAGCCGTCGACGTCGAAGCGCCCCATGTCGCCGGTGTGGACCCAGCCATCGACGATGGTGGCGGCGGTGGCATCGGGGCGCCCGAAGTAGCCCTTCATGGTGGTGAAGCGCCCGGCTTCGCCCGAGCGAACCAGGATCTCGCCCACATCTTCTACCGATACCTGCTGGCCCTTGTCGTCCACCAGCTTGACCTGCACGCCCGGCGTGACCCGCCCCACCGACGCGGGGTGGGTGAACTGCTCCTCGTGGTCGAGCACGGTGACCGAGCCGACCTCGGTCATCGCGAAGAAGGAATGCAGCCGCGCCTGCGGCAGATAGCCGATCATGCGGCGCTTGAGCTCGACCGGAAACGCCTCCCCGGTGACAATGATGTGGCGCAGGCTGGCGCAGCGCGCGGCCTCCTTCTCGAGCACCGGCATCAGCATACGGGCCACGGTGGGCACCATGCCTGCGGCGCTGACCTGCTCGCGCTCGATGATCTCGACCGCGGCCTGCGCGTCGAAACGCTCCATTACCACCAGCTTGGCGCCCAGGCACATCGAGTTCATGAGCCGCGCCAGGCCCGTGCGGTGCGCCAGCGGCGTGGTCACCAGGAACACGTCGTGCGCCGTGACACCCCACTCCACAGCGTTCACGAAGGCGTTGCCGATCACGAAGTTGGCGTGCGTGAGGACCGCACCCTTGGGCTTGCCGGTGGTGCCCGAGGTGTAGAGGATCATCGCGTCGTCAGGAGACAGCGCGAGTTCGGGCAGGCGCTCGTCGGAGTGGGTCCGAAGCATCTCGAACGACTCCGCGCCGGCCACTTCGCCGCCCACTGCCACGCGGCGGATGCCCACGAACTCGGCCGACAGCGCCTCGATCGCCTCGGCGCTCTCGGCATGGAACACCAGCACGCGGGCCTGGCTGTCCTGCGCAAAGTACACCAGTTCGCGCGGCGTATTGCGGGTGTTGACCGGAATCACCGTAGCGCCGACCGAGAAGGCCGCGTACATGATCTGCACGAACTCAACGCAGTTGGGCAGGTACACGACGATGCGATCGCCCTGGACCACACCAGCGCGCCGCAGCCCGGCGGCCAGCGAGCGCGAACTCGACAGCAGCTCGCCGTAGCTCAGGCGCTGCGCGCCCACGACCACGGCCGGCTTCGCAGGCGTGCGCAAGGCATGCGCTGCCATGAAGTGTTCGAGACGCATGGTGCTCCTAAGCGAGTTCGAAGGCGGGGTACGGCTGCTCGGGCGTGAGGTGGTCCACCGCCAGCTTCACGCGCTTGCCGATCGCCAGATCCGCCGGCGCGCAGTTGAGCACGTTGGCGATGATGCGCACGCCCTCATCGAGTTCGACGGTGGCCACGCACAGCGGGATCCGCCCTTCGACGCCCGGGCCCGCGATGCGCACGACCGTGCACGCGTAGATGGTGCCGGTGCCGGCCACCTCGCGCCATTCCAGTGTGCGGCGGCCGCTGAAGCCGCTCACGGGTTTGGGGTAGTGCTGGAAGCGCTTGGCGACCGTGCAGTACTGAAGCACGAGTTTGCCCTGTGCGATGCCGTCCCAGAAGGGCTTGCTGTCGACGTAGACGCCTTGCTGGGGCACGGGGCGCGCTGGTGCGGCGGGTGCAGCCGGTGCGGGGGTTGAAGTGGTTTCGCTCATGATTGTCATGCCTCCAGGACCATGGCCGAGCTGGTGCCCCAGTTGCGGCCGTAAGGGATCACGCCGATGCCAGTGACCAGCGCGTTGCGCGGATCCGCCACCTGGCGGCTGCCGCCTTCGCCGAACATCTGGCGCACGGCTTCGGCCAGGTTCAGGCCGCCGCTGGCCAGCCCGGGCTGGCCAGCAGAGATCTGCCCGCCGCCGGTGTTCAACGGCAGGTCGCCGCTGAAGGACAGGTCGGTGCGCAATGTGTAGGCCGAACCTTCGCCGCGCTCGCAGAAGCCGAAGGCCTCGAACTGCATCATCACCGCGATGGTGAAGTCGTCGTAGGGCTGGAACATTCGCACGTCCTTCGGAGCAAGTTCGGCCTTGCGCAGCACCTCGGGGCCGATCTTGGTGAAGCCCGACAGTGTGATGTCGGCCAGCGGATCAGCACCGTTGAAGTTGGTGACCTCGCCGTACGCTACGGGATACACCATCTTCTTCAGGCCCAGGCGCTTGGCGTTCTCTTCGGTGGTCACGATGAAGGCGTTGGCGCCGTCGCAGAACATCACGCTGTCGAGCACACGCAGTGGGTCGGAGATGACGCGCGACTTCAGGTACTCCTCCATCGTGAGTTCCTTCTGGAACTTTTTGTAGCCGTTGGGGTTGTGCAGCGCATGCGCGCGCTGCGTGACCGCGATCTTGCCCAGCGCCTCGGGGTCCAGGCCGTACTGGTGGATATAGCGACTCATCAGCAACCCGAAGGTCGCCGGCGGACCCTGCACACCGGGCGGGTCCTGGAACTCGCCGCGGTAGGCGCCATAATTGGAGCGCCAGTTGGAGCTGGGTGCGTCGGACGACATCACCACCGCCAGCTTGCACATGCCGTCGCGGATGGCCGACATGGCGCGCGCCACGCCGCCGGTGGCCGAGCAGCCGCCGATGCCACCGTAGTTCAGCCACGTCGGCGTGATGCCCAGCGCCTCGGTCATGTAGACCGCGAAGAAGGGATTCTGGGCTTCCGACAGCGCGGTGGTGACCGACAGGCCGTCAATCTCGCTCTTGTCGATGCCGGTGCGCTCCAGCAGCTGATCGAGCGCCTCGCCGGCCAGGCCGTAGGCACTGCGGCCGGTCTTGAAATCGATCGGAGTCTCTGCGTAGCCGCCGATCACGATGTCTCTTTTCTTCATCTCTTACTCTCCTCGGAAATCGGGGGTCCGCTTCTCGCGGAAGGCACCCAGGCCCTCCTGGCGGTCCTTGGTGAAATACAGCATGAAGGACACGTCGCCTTCGGCGGCCATGCCTTCGGCCAGCGGCAGGTCCATCCCGCGGTCGATCACGGCCTTGGTGAACATCACCGACAGCGGTGCGTTGCCGGCGATGGTGCGTGCCAATTCGCGCGCCTTGTCAATCGCCTTGCCGGCCTCGGTCACGTGGTTGACCAAGCGGTACTCGCGCGCCTCAGCCGCGGTGATGCGCCGGCCGGTCCACATGAGTTCCTTGGCCAGGGCCGGGCCGATGAGGCGCGGTAGCGTCTGCGTGCCGCCGCCGCCGGGCATCAGGCCCAGGCGGATCTCGGGCAGGCCGAACTTGGCGTTGGCGCCGGCGACGATCATGTCGCCGACCAGGGCCAGTTCCAGGCCGCCGCCGAGCGCGAAGCCCTCGATGGCACTGATGACAGGCTTGGTGTAGGCAGGCAACTCACGAAACAGGGAGTTCACCTTGCGCGACCGCTTGCGTTTGCGATAGAAGTCGAAGTACTCGTTGTCGCCGATGGTGAATTCGCTGGTGTCGATGCCAGTGCAGAAGGCCTTGTCGCTGCCGCGCAGGATCACCGCGGCGATCTCCCGCTTCGACTCCGCCTCGCCGAGCGCGTCGAGGATTTCCTCGGCCGTGGTCTCGCGCAGCGAGTTCATTTTCTCGGGGCGGTGGATGGTGATTTCCAGCCAGCCTTCTACCTGCTCGACGATGATGTCCTGGTAGCTCATCTTGAAGATCCGCTTTCTTACTAGTGGTGTGTTGGGGAGATAGGGGACGCCAGCGGCGCTTCGCCGCCGATGGCGCGCTCCACCTGGCGGTGCATGTGCGCCATGCATTCCGCGTCCTGGCGCTGTTCGGCGCTGATCGCGAGTTCGAGGCAGACGCGCGCAGGGGCCGCGAGCACGAGGATGCGGTCGGCAATCTCGAGCGCGTCCTCGATGCGGTGGGTGACAAAGACACAGGTCTTGCGCTGCTCGCGAACGATCTCAGCGAAATCGCGCCGCAGCGTCTGCGAGGTCACGTGGTCAAGCTGGCTGAACGATTCGTCAAGCAGCACCAGCGCCGGATCGACGGCCAGGGCGCGCGCGAGCGACAGCCGCTGGCGCATGCCTCCCGACAGCTCCGATGGGTATTTATGCGCCGCATCGCCCAGCTTCACGCGCTCCAGCCATTCCTGTGCACGCTGGCGCGCTTCGGCCTTGGGGCGTTTGAGCAGCAGCAGGCCCAGCTCGACGTTCTCACGCGCAGTGCGCCAGGGCAGCAGGCGGTCGGTCTGGAAGCTCACCGAGAGCTTGCCGCGCAACGCGGTGAAATCGACCGCCGGGTCAACACCGGCCACCTTCACCGAGCCCTCGTCGGCCGACGATGTACCCATCAGCAGCGACATCACGGTGCTCTTGCCGGCCCCGGTCTGGCCCAGCAAGGCCACCGTTTCGGCCTCGCGCACCACCATCGAGAGATGGTCGATGGCGGTGTGGCTGCCGAAGCGCTTGCTGACGTCGCGCAGCTCGATGATGGGAACGGGTGTGTTCATTGTCGTTGTCATCAGCGCACCTTCACTTCCTTGCGCCAGCCCAGGAAATGCGTCTCCGCCGCCGCGGCCATCCATTGGATGACCAGGTTGAGCATTACCAGTAGGAAGGTCCATGCGAGCACCTGATCGATGCGAAAGGTCGATTGCGCAAAGCTCATGCGCGAACCGATGCCGAAGGCCGAGGCCACCAACTCCGCGAAGATGACCATGCGGATGGCATAGCCGATCACCGACTTCGTGGTCAGGAAAATGTAGGGAACGATGTGCGGCGCGACCAGGTAGCGCAACATCTGCCAGCGCGTCGGGCGGAAACTTTCCAGCATGTCGACCCACTCGGTGGACAGCGCCCGCACCCCTTCGTAGACGTTCAGCGCATAGAAGGGCAGCAAGATCACCGTGAGGATGAAGAAGATCCGTGCCTCGGGGTCCTTGAACCAAAACACGGCCAGCAGCATCCACGACAGGGCGGGTATGCCGGTATCAACCACCACCAGCGCCTTCAGGTAGGGCCCCACCCGCTTGGACGTGCCCATCAGCAGCCCGACCGCGACGCCTGCAATCGCCGAGAAAAGGATTGCCATGCACAGCCGGCCCAGCGTGATGGCCACGTGGAGCAAGTCGGTGGTGAGCAGTTCGCCCAGCGCCTTAGCGATGGCCTGCGGCGACGGCATCACGTAGTCGGGCACGTACCAGCTTGCGACCTCCATCGCGGCGCAGATGAGCCCCACGACGACAGCCAGCGCCTTTATGTCGCTGCGATCACGCCCGTTCGACACCTTGGCCGCCTTCGCCATCGCTACCGTGGCGGCCGGTGCGCGTGGTGCGATCTCGGGCGCCGCGGCGCTGGCGGGGAGTTCTGCGTGCTTCATGCCGTTCATGCCGCAAAGAAGCCGTTGTCGACCAGCTTGGTGAGCGCGCCGTTGCGCAACAGGAACTCGTTGGCCGAGAGGATGCTGCGCCGCCCTTCCTCGTTCTGCATCGACACGTGCTTGAACTCGAGCCGCTTCGAGGCAATGGCCGTCTTCAGCACGTCCGCGGGAATGCCCGAGTTGGCGCCGGCAATAGTCACGGCTTCCTGCGTTCTGCTGTTGATGCCCTCGATGCACTCGGCAAAGGCATTGTTCAGCCGTGCAACGAGTTGGGGGTCGCGCGCGGCGGCGTCCTTGCGCACCGCCACGCCGAAGTACGGCAGGTCGAGGTTGACGCGGCGGCGGTACTCCTCGCCCGCGTTGTAGAGCACGCGCATGTCGGGCACTCGCTTGAGCCCCACCGATACATTGGGCTCCCAGGTCAGGCCGGCGTCCGCGCGGTTGGCCATGACCAACGTAACCGAGGCGGCAGGGTTGTCCACGTTCTGCACCACCGCGTAGGTTTCGAGGTCGATGCCCGCCAGTTCCTTGACGACGGCGCGCATCATCCGGTAGGTGCCGGTCGACTGCGGTGCCGCAAGGGTTTTCCCTTTGATGTCCTGGATCGTCGCCGGACCCTTGGCCTGCGTGACGATGTTGATCATGTTGCCCGTGGTCACGGAGCACACGTACTGCATCGGCACGCCCGCAATGTAGCGCGAGGCGAATGTGTCCCAACTGCCGATGCACACGTCGTAGTTCCCGGCAACAAAGTCGTTGTAGTAGGTGGTGACGGCCGTGTACGCGGTGGGTTTTCCCAGTTGCAGGTTGTTCGACTTGTCCAGGCCCTTGGCGACGATGTAGTCGGTCAGCAGCGTGGTGAAGCCGGGCGACAGGTTGGCCCATTTGAGGCCCGTTTGGGCGCTGACGCCGCCCGCGGATGCGAGGCCGACGCCCAGCACCGAGGCTGGTGCCCAGGCCGACGCGGCCTTCAGCAACGCCCGGCGCGAAATTGGATAGTTGTTCACTGGTTGTCTCCGTTCTTGAGTTGGATGGCGCGTCGCCGGCCTTGCGGTCTGCGCTCGGTATCTCTCTTTGCGGCGATGTTAGGAAGCGGCCAGCCTTCCGAATAGCATCGGATGTGGACCGGGCGTTCCAGCCATGGAACGCAAAGGCCGCGCGGCGGTGGCGTTGTCGACTAACCTCGCGCCTGCCTCGATGCCGACAGACAACACGCCATGACCGACAAACTCGATCTGAACTCGCTCCAACTGTTCTATGACGTGGTCAACGCACAGAGCATCACGCGCGCTGCCCTCGAACTCGGAATGCCCAAGTCCACTATCAGCCGCAAGCTCACGCAGCTCGAGCAGAACGTGGGCACGATCCTGCTGAAGAAGGGACAGCGCCGCCTGACGACGACGGAAATCGGCGCGCGGTTCTATGAGCATTGCCGGCGCGTGGTGGACGAGGTGGCGCAAGCCAGCGTCGACACGCTGCAGCTGCAAACGGCCATGCGCGGCACGCTGCGCGTCAGCATCCCCATCGACTTCGGCGTGTCGTGGATCGGCAAGGCCATTGCCGAGTTCGTCCGGGCCTATCCCGAGCTCGAGCTGGAGGTCGATGTGAATAGCCGCGCCGTGAATCCCCGGGAAGACCCCTACGACCTAACGATCCAACTGGGGCCGCTCAAGGACACCGAGCTGACCTACCGCCGTCTCGCCACGATAACGCGTGGGGTGTACGCGAGCCCCGAGTACCTCAACCGCCGTGGCGTGCCGCTATCGGTGGACGAACTGCACCGTCACGACTGCATCATCACGACGCAGCAGCGCGCGGACGGCATCTGGACCCTGCGCAATGAGGCCACGCACCGCTTTGCGAACATTGAGGGCAAGGTGGTTGTCAACAATATCTCGATCGCGCGGGAGATGGCGATCGGCCACGTAGGGCTGAGCATGCTGCCGAACGTGATGTGCGCAAGCGACCTGCGATCGGGGCGGCTGCAACGAGTACTGAAGGACTGGGAGAGCCCTTCGATGCATGCCACCGCCTTGGTGCTCGGCCGCAAGGGCATGCCCAGCAAAATCCGCGCTTTTTTGGACTTCATGTCCGATCGACTCAGCTTGGACCAGCAAGAAGCGCGGTGACCTTGGAGATCGCGTCGCTCAGCGAGCCAATCCGCAAGTTGGTGTGTCAAGTCCTCGCCCCTCACATGACACCAATGTGTTGATGGATCCTGTCCGCCAGCACCTCATGAAGGCCTGAACCTCCTCCAGCCCCAGCAGACAGTACACGTCGTAGTAGGGCCGCAGGAAGTTAGCGGGGAACGCCTGGGTTTCGTCCAATCGGCGGCACTTGGTGGAGATCGTCTGCAGCTTCTCGACGAAGGTGTGCGTGGGGGCATAACACGGTACGGCCACTGCACGGTTGTCCTCCACTACCACCCCGCGTTCCATGGTCGAACTGAGTATCACGCTCTACGCTGTCGATACCTGGAATCTGAATACGTGTTGCCAGCGCGTCGTAGCACGCACGCCGTGATTCAACATGTGCAGGCTTGTCCTGATTGCGTCCCGTCTTCACGTCCATGCCGTCGGGCGGTTCAATGCGGATGTCGATGTCTTCGGAAAAAACGGTGGATGACACCGAACCCCTTTGACAAGGACGTGCCACCCTTCAGCTCAAACTGAAAGCCCTGCGCTTGAAGGCCCCACAGGCAATCTACCCGCTTCGCAGTGGCCGCGGGATCCAGGAGGCCCAGGTCTGGGAAGCGGCCGACGCGCTCGTCCACGAAGGCCTGCGCCCGACGATCGAGCGTGTCCGCCAGAAGATCGGCAGCGGCTCGCCCAACACCGTGAGCCCGATGCTCGAGCGCTGGTTTGCCACGCTCAGCAAGCGCCTGGGCGGCCGCGGTGCCGGTCTGGCCAAGCCGAGCAATGCGAGCAATCCAAGCACTGTGACCACCGGCGAAGCGCATCAGGTTCCCTTGACCATCCTCCAAGCCGCCGAGCAATTCTGGGGCGTTGCCCAACGCGAGGCCGACCAGGTGCAGATTCAGAAGACCGAGGCCACGCAGAGCAAAAGGCCCACGCTGCCCATGTCGAGGTGGCGCACGTCGCTTTGAATGCTGCGCAGCGGGCTCTGCAGGAAGAGAAGACGTCCCACAACGATGCCGTGGCGGCTTGGTCGTCGCGACTTCAGGACGCACAGGTCGAGATTGCCACCTTGCGAGAGCGCGCCGCGAGTATGGAACTGCGGGCAACCGACCCCGCCTCCCAGCTTCAGCGCCTGCAGGCGCAGTCGGAGCGCGAGATCAGCTCGCTCCGAGAGAGCCATGATTCGGCCAAGGCCGCGCGGCACCAACTGGAGACACGACATGTGGCGGGCGAGAACGCGCCAGTTCGCCGCAGCAAGAAAAATTCCAAGTAAACAGTGCTGCGAGTTCGGGCCGAGTTGCAACTGCTCGGCCGCGTTGGAGTTGGCGAGGTGATTCGCGCCAGGTCTGGCGCCGCATCGCCCCCCTGAGTTCGGCACTTCTGCACGCGATGGCCGAGGTTGTCATCACTCGATCGCCTTGGCCATGTCCTCGACGATCTTCTTGGCGTCTCCGAACACCATCATGGTCTTGTCCATGTAGAAGAGCTCGTTGTCCAGCCCCGCGTAGCCCGCGGCCATGCTTCGCTTGTTCACGATCACCGTCTTGGCCTTGTAGGCCTCCAGGATCGGCATGCCGTAGATCGGCGTGCCCTTCTGCAGCGCGGCCGGGTTCACCACGTCGTTGGCCCCCAGGATGATGGCGACATCGGCCTGGCCGAACTCGCCGTTGATGTCCTCCATCTCGAAGACCTGGTCGTAGGGCACCTCGGCCTCGGCCAGCAGCACGTTCATGTGGCCTGGCATGCGG
>NZ_JBFUKW010000035.1:0-93178 GCF_056400665.1 Variovorax sp. P5_A3
TGTGGGATGCGGCCACCGGTGCCCAGATCGGCCCGGCCCTCAAGCACGACAAGGCGGTCTATGGCGCCGTGTTCTCGGCCGACCAGCACCGCATCCTGACCTGGAGCTCGGACGCAACGGCGCGGCTGTGGGATCTGGCCACGGGTGCCCAGGTCGGCCCGGCCCTCAAGCACGACAAGGCGGTCTATGGCGCCGTGTTCTCGGCCGACCAGCACCGCATCCTGACCTGGAGCGACGACGCAACGGCGCGGCTGTGGGATGCGGCCACCGATGCCCAGGTCGGCCCGGCCCTCAAGCACGACAAGGCGGTCTATGGCGCCGTCTTCTCGGCCGACCAGCACCGCATCCTGACCTGGAGCGACGACGCAACGGCGCGGCTGTGGGATCTGGCCACGGGTGCCCAGGTCGGCCCGGCCCTCAAGCACGACAAGGCGGTCTATGGCGCCGTCTTCTCGGCCGACCAGCACCGCATCCTGACCTGGAGCGAGGACGCAACGGCGCGGCTGTGGGATGCGGCCACCGGTGTCCAGATCGGCCCGGCCCTCAAGCACGACCGGCCGGTCCGTGGCGCCGTCTTCTCGGCCGACCTGAACCGCATCCTGACTCGGAGCGAGGACGCAACGGCGCGGCTGTGGGATGCGGCCACCGGTGCCCAGATCGGCCCGGCCCTCAAGCACGACCACTGGGTCAATGGCGCCGTGTTCTCGGCCGACCAGCACCGCATCCTGACCTGGAGCTCGGACGCAACGGCGCGGCTGTGGGATGCGGCCACCGGTGCCGAGATCGGCCCGGCCCTCAAGCACGACCAGATAGTCGATGGCGCCGTGTTCTCGGCCGACCAGCACCGCATCCTGACCTGGAGCGCCGACGCCACGGCGCGGCTGTGGGATGCGGCTACCGGTGCCCAGATCGCCCCGGCCCTCAAGCACGACAAGGCGGTCTATGGCGCCGTGTTCTCGGCCGACCAGCACCGCATCCTGACCTGGAGCTCGGACGCCACGGCGCGGCTGTGGGATGCGGCCACCGGTGCCCAGGTCGGCCCGGCCCTCAGGCACGAACTGATGGTCAATGGCGCCGTCTTCTCGGCCGACCAGCACCGTATCCTGACCTGGAGCGCCGACACAACGGCGCGGCTGTGGGATGCGGCCACCGGTGCCCAGATTGGCCCGGCCCTCAACCACGACCAGCCCGTCAAAGGCGCCGTCTTCTCGGCCGACCAGCACCGCATTCTGACCTGGAGCGAAGACGCCACGGCGCGGCTGTGGGATGCGGCCACCGGTGCCCAGATTGGCCCGGCCCTCAAGCACGACCAGCCCGTCAATGGCGCCGTCTTCTCGGCCGACCAGCACCGCATCCTGACCTCGAGCGACGACGCAACAGCGCGGCTATGGGACATCGAATGGGCGATGCGCGACCCCGCTGGGCAGGAGTTCATTGACGATCTGTGCCGTCAGAAGCTCGTCGGTGCGTCCCTCCTCTCTGAACCAAACGCTCCGCAGCGGCAGGTGGGCGTCCGCCATATCGACGCCCAGGACATCGTTGCCGCCCCCATCCTCCGCGAGCGTGAAGGCGAGGATGTTTGCGCTGCGCCGCCGACTGCTTGGGAGTTGTTGCTGAACCTGGTTTGAATGTCAAGGAGGCAGGCCCCCGCGCGCGAATCGCGCGGACATGCATATTCAGGCTTGCGATTTGCTTTGCCTGTGTCAACTGCTTCTGGGGCCGCGCCCAGATCGAGTTCGGCCTGGCCGAGATCCAGGACCGCCTCTGCTTTGCGGCGAAGAGCCTTCGAAAAAGGCCGCCTCGGTGTTATCGCACCGGGCGGCAAACGAGCTGCAGCGCGCCGCCAGGGAGTGGACAGTGGACAAAAGAAAGGCGCGCTTGTTCGCAGGTCGAGGCGTCATTGTCGCCTCGCGCGGCCCTCCATCTTCGTGGGTGGAATTAGACGGGTCCCCTCTGCTCAAACTCCTCCCACGCTTCGTCGAGCGCCTCGACGATATGCGGACCGTAGCGGACAAGGTGGTCTTCGAGCTCCGCTTTGGAAGTTGCTCGGACTGGACCACGAGCTTTCCAACGATCTTCCCCAGTGCTTCAGCAATGGCTGTGACGGGCTGCCGAGGGCGGCGAGCAGCGCGAGAGCATGCGGGCGATCACGCTTGACCCGGCAGAGGCGGAGACCTTCGCCCGCTCCGCGCTGGCGTTGAAGTACAAGCCAGATGCGACCAAGCCCGCCCCGATCACGGAGGCGCAAATCCTCGCTCCGCGTCGCGGACGGCAAGCCCGATCTGTGGAGCACGTTTAACCGCGTGCAGGAAAACATGGTTCGCGGAGGGCTGCCGGCGCGGACCAGCAACGGACGCCGGCGGCGCACATGAGCTGTGCAAGGAATTGACCAAGCGTGAAGGTGAACCGCGCCCTCTGGATGCTTGCCGAGGAGATGAAGCGCCTTAAGGCCTGAATCTGAAAAAGCGAAGCCCGGCCACTGCGTCAACAGCGGTCAGGTACCACAACGTCACGAAGAGGCGTTCGCGACAGCGCGCATTTTCAGGTGAGCTCAAGCTTGGCCAAATTGTGGAAAAAGCTCTGAAAGAACTCCGAATCAGTGAGCGTCACCCTATCCGCACCAATCTTCTATGCTCCTCGATGGACTTTATCGATACGAACGATCCTGATGACGTGCGCTTCTGGATCGAGCAGCTTGGCTGTACGGCCACGGTCCTCCGTGATGCCGTGATGATCTGCGGACCCAGTGCGCTGGAGGTTCGTAAGTTCGTGGCGGGCGTGATGATCGGGCGTCAGCATGAGGCCGCAGCCATTCGCGCTAGAGAACTCGCTGCCGCCGTGATCGCCAGAAGCGGCCGCGAACGAAGCTAGAACGAAGGCCGATTCCACGCGACGCTGGCGTGTTCATCGCCGCTGAAATGACGCCCGTATGCCTAGCCTTTGAATTGGTATTCGTTTGCCATCCGGGCTAGGGCTTCTACGATCGCAGCAGCGCGGGTGCGTTGGGCGCCGGACCGAACGATGCGATCCTCCTTCGACAAGGTGCAAACGAACGTGTCGGCTGCTTGGCGTATTTGGATGTGCCATCCGGAGCGACCGGCAAGGGCCAGCGCTTGTTCGGCCACGACCAAATGAGCCGCAGGACGCGGCAGGCTCGCTCTCCAACGCCGGGCTTCCTCCGCAGGGCTTACATAGTCGTCCGACTCCAAACCCAGCACCATCGATTCCCCACAGTCCGAGCACGCGGACTCCACCATTCGCCGCTTGATCGAGCGTTGAGTGTGTTCGTGTAAGCAGCGGTTCAGGATTCGCCTGATGACGATTGCCTCTTGTGGACTTGGCAATGGAAGTTCTTCTTTTTGGCTGTCGCGTTCCATTAGGACGATCTCTCGGTGGGTTGGTTTCAGGCCGGCTCTACTAGCCTCGCCTGCAGGTTCAACTTGGGCCGATTTTGAGGCAGCAGCTTTGCACGCGATCATGGCCGCCGTCTCAGCGACCCCCTATGCGATACATGTACCGTCGTGAATGAAGCGCTCCGCGATCCGGGCTAGCTTGAGCATAAGCTGTAACTGCGCGTGCGTTTTCATTCGCGCGACCTGGTGGGCGTCCGGCTCCGAAAAGATGTAAATGAGCAAGTGTCCGTAGTGACCGTCGCTGGCGTAGACCAGGGCGCGGTCACTTACTTTCCGACCGCGGCGGTGCCATTGCGTGTTCCAAGCCGCCAGTGCCCTGGGATCTGCAAGCGGGACAAGATGGACATGGCGCAGCACATTCGGAACACCTGCGACCGCGGGCGCTGTGTAGGCACCGTCCTTGCCGAACAGGTAGTTTTCATACTCGCCGGCCGTCTTCCAGTCGTCAAACTCGGTGCAAAAACTGGTGCTGTCCTCGTTCAGGGCGGCGAGCTGCCTCTGCAGAGCCTGCGTGCAACGGGTCGCCAAGGAGGCTGCCCGGTCAGATCTGAACGTCGGCGAAGGCTTGGAGAGCGGCCTCGGCGCTGAACAGGTGCGCATTGGCCGGGTCGGAAATCTTCCGGAAGGTGCACTCGGCCCCCGCGCTCAGGCGGACGACCGTCTTCGGCTTTACTTTCAACACGCGCACGGAGTACCCCATCGAACCCGAATGCCATGTGGGCATGGATTGCGTACGGTGCCCCGCAACTTTGAGAACGCGCGTGATGCTCATGGATTTGATTCTGCCGCAAATGGCGTCGTCGCCGTTAGCGCCAGTGGAGAAGCCGCGGACAAGACGCGGTAAAAAAGTCACACCGACCGTAGCTCGCCTGGGTTTGAATGCCGCTGGATGGCGCGAGTTAGTGGGCGTTCACTCGCTACCCAATGAAGAGAACAGGTCCGCCAGGCATAGATAGCGAGGGCCCCGGGGAGTAGCAGCATGACTCCCGCTTTCGCGAACCGGTAATCCGGTAATCCGGTTTGAAGACTGCCTTGAGGCCGCCGATCGCGGCCGGATCAGCGCAGTGTCGGCCGTGGGCCGCCGCAGCGGCACCGTGATCGACTTCGAGAACTGCTTGTCGTTCGCGCGGAAAGGCGGAAAGGCGACGTGTGGATGAACACAAGCACTTGGCCAGCGCGTCCGTCCTGCTTTCGCAGTTTCTCAGCCGCCCGGCCGGCGAACTCGCTCACCGCTTCCACCAGGTCGACCAGATCCGTGGCCGGCTGGCCGGAATTGGCCGAGCGGCCATGAACCACTGGCGGTCTCCGCTCACTATCGATGGTCGGGCTGCCCGGACTTGCCCTCACCCCAGAACCCCTCCATCGCCTGCAGTCGGCCGGAGCGCTCCGTCGTGAGATAGGCGGAAGTGGTGCCAATGGACGAATGGCCGAGGTTGTTTTGCACTACCTGTACAGGCACCGGCGCCCGACCTGGCCGGCCGTTCAGTGCGTGCGTGCCGTGGGTGTGTCGCAACCAATGTGGGCTCGCCAGTCGCAGTCGCGAGGCTGACCCGGCGTCGGCGCCCTGCAGCTGCTCGGCGCTGCGCTCAAAGACCACTTTCACCGCCTTGTAGATCCCCGCGGTCGACCACGGATCGAACGAGCCTTCGTCGAAGCTGGCCAGGATCGGCAGTGTGTGGTTTTCGGCGGCACGCGGGTCGCGGCTTCGCCCGATGCCCTCGAGCTCGTCGCCGAGCTCTTCCACCAGGCTGAGCGGCACCGGCACCTGGCGGAGTTTTCCTCCCTTGCCTTCGACCGTCAGCAACCACCCCGATCCGGCCGTGCCATCCGCGGAGCGGTATTCGAACAGTTCGAGATCCGCGCAGCGAGCGGCCGCGATCTCGGCGAGGCGCAGCCCGGTAGCGTAGAGCCAATGAACGGCACGTGCTCGGCGCCGGCCAGTTGAGGTCTCCAGATCCTGCTGCAGTTGGATTTCGACCAGCTCCCATTGGTCGATCGTCAACGACCGGTTGGAGCCGAGCAGGCGTGCGGAGGCGCGCGGCTGCGCGACACCGGTGAACGGATTGCCGATCACATAATTCTGGTCAACCAGGAACGCATAGAAGCTGCGCAGAATCGTCAAGGTTTGACGCAGCGCGCTCACGGAGAGTGCGCCTTCCAGCGGTCTCCACAGGGGTGACCAGCGTTGTCGATGGCGTGGGCCACACCATGCCGACGGAGGCGCCTGGAGGAATGCCACGAATGCGGTGGCATCTTCGACCGTCAGCGACGACAACGCCTTTTGTCGTTCCAGTACTGCCCACAGCAAGAGGCGTTCCGCCTCCTTGCGGTAGGAGCGCTGGGTCGCGCTTTCCTCGGCTTGGCGTCGGCGTTTGGTCGCGAGCCACGCTGCGATCGCGTCGTAGTCGTTGTCCGCCTCAAGCAGGCATTGGTCGCGTGCTGCGCGAAAGCGCCCTGCCCTGCCGCTCAGTTCACTCGGCACGATGAATTTCTCCAGCGGCACCAGCGCTGTTGTCGAAGCCACGACGAGCGCGAGGTCCGCCGGCGCGAGTTGCGCTCTGGGCGTGGCTACGTGGCCACCGATGCGCATGCCGATCGATGTCTCATACAGCTGCAGCCATTCGACGATGCGCCTGGCCTTGAGCTCGCCGACGCCCTGGACGCCGGTCCACCAGCGCGAGCCGATGCCGTTGATGCGTTCGATGAGAGCGAACAACGTGGGAATACCGGCGGCCTCGATGCGTGCGGCGAGTGATGGCATGAGCCAGGCATGGACGCTGTCGCCGGCACGCGGGTGCTCGGCGGCGATGCTCTCGAGCCAGCGAAGCGCCTCAAGTTGGCGCGCAATCAATCTCGCGCGGCGAGATAGGCTTCGCGCGGCTCCGCCGAATTCCTTTTCGTAGGCTTCGGCCTGTTCGGCTTCCGAAAACTCCTCCAGGCCGCGCTGCGTCGCAAACTCGGCCAGCGACGGCAGCAGCGTTCCGCCTTCTGCCAGTTGCTGCGCGTCTAGGAGTACCAGACGCGCCGTGCCCGGCTTCTCCTCGCGGACTGCCGCGGCCGCGAACTCGGCGCGGATCCAAGCAATGGTCGAGCGCACGCGGCGCACGTCGACGTGCTCGCCCTCCAGGCGCAAATACCGGTCCCAACTCGCTCGTGCGTCGACGCCCTGCACCACCGCGCGCATGAATGCGAAGTGGCCGCTGTGCAGCTTGCGGCTGCGGTGGAGTCGCAATGCCTTCATGATGACTTGCGTGGCGGCCAGGTAATGGAGGAGATTTCAGACCAGCTGCTTGATGTGCGGACCACAACGCCACCGTCAGGTCGGCCCCGCAAATAAATCATGGCGTTCACGTCGCTCGTGAGCACCACGCCGCCCAATTCATGATCGGCGGATCCCAGCCGCGCCGGTAGGGATTCGTCCCAGCCCTCCTCGGCTCGCGGCCATGGGACCAACACCGCACGGCCATCCTTGTGCTGCAGCATCAGCCATGCGCTGCCGTCACCGAGCCCATAGAAGATGAAGGAGCTGCGTGGCTTACGCCATGCTGCCCACGGCGATTCATCCGTGTCCGTTGGTTTTGCGGCGACAGGCATTTCTGCGGCCATCGCGGCGGACGGGCGGTGCCTGTCGCCCATGCGGTGCAAAGCGTTGATCTCTTCCGGAAGCCGAGCGCGCGCGCGTGCCGCCTGGTCCAGACGCTGTCGTGCCTCTGCGACTTTTGAGTCGACATCGGGCAGTCTGCCCCATGTAAAACTTCCTGACGCCACAATGAATCGCTTGGCGGTCTCCACATCCTTGAGTTGCTCAGGATCCGTAGGTAGTGGCACGCTGAACAGCAGACTTCCTACTGACGGGTCGACCGCCCCAAGCTTCGAGTGACGCTCATTCCCTACTTCAACGAAAAGGTGGACCCGGGCGCCCGACGCCAGGACCAGCCGACCTGTCGGCGCTTCGCGCGCCGGAATAGCCTCCCAATGTTCCACCGTCCCGACGCCCGGATCCCACTCGATGTGTTCCTGCAGGACGGGGAGCGGTGGCCGCGTGGTCACCCGCACGCGTAGCATGGGAAGAGCGAAGCGACCGGCAGATTTCAAGACCTCGATCGCCAGTCTCCTCAGGAGGTTGACGGCTCCCGCGAAGCATTCCGGGCGCTCCTGACTGGCTTCGTGTGCAAAGTGCCAGGTGTTGATCTCTCCGCGCTTGGCGACCAACGCGGCGCCGCAAGCATCGCAGCGGCAGCCGCAGGCCGCTCCGCGTGGCACGTCTCCCACGAAGCGAACGACACCGTTGGAGTCGATGCCGGCGAATATGGATAGGCCGTTCATTAATGGAAAGTCACATCAGTCGTATGTGGTGCGGCGTGGGACGGGGCCCTCAAGGACGCGAAGTACGCCGAACTGAAAATGTCTCCCTCAGAGGTGCCCGGCGGCAATGCCCTTTCCAGCCGTCCTCGCAGGGCCTCGCCGGTGCTCAAGTCGCGATCGGCGATATTCGCCACACACTCGCCGAGTCGCCGCACGAGGTCGTTTTGAAGCTCGCGGGACATTTGACCGGGCTCGACACCCAACTCCAACGTCTTCAACATCGCACGGACACCGCGTTGTTCTGTACCGTCCGGCAACTGCTGGAGTGCGAGCAGAAGCGAAAGTGCCAGAACATCCGCGCTCGTCGCCGCTGTCATGGACGCCATGAGCTTCACGCGGTTGAGCCACAACGCCCAAACCGCCGCAACGCTGTCTTCGCTGGAGTCCCTCGATCGCAGGGCGTCGGCGACGAACATCGCGATGTGCACCGCGAGGTCGGTCGTCTTCTTGTCTGGATCCCAGATGGCCTTCGTCAGCGTTGCGAACGGTTCATGCGTGGCGAAGCGACCGTACCGCTCATGCAGCGAAATCTTCTCGCCCTGCTGCATCGCTCCGTCCAATGCGGCGATCAGATAGCGTGTCTCGACGGTGATGCCGACGTTCCATGCGACCAGTTTGGCCAACATTTTGGCGATCTCCGGTGCCGAGAGCGCTTCGGCCATTTCACCAAAGCGCATCAGTTCGACCGTGTTCATGGTCAACATGGCTGGAAATTCGCGCTTGGCCAATATTCGCGTGAAAGCATCGTCCGTATACACAGCCCATCGCCCTGACTTGGCTAGCTGCAGATAGTCAGCCAAAAGCACCTGCTCGCTGACGATTTTGACCGAGCGGCGATCGATCGAAACCTGCGAGATCCGATCCAGGTTGTCGTTCACAAATGCCAGCAACGACGTGGCGTAACCGCTGGTCATGGCGCTCACGAACAATCCGCGGCTGTGTTGGCTGATGTAGTCGAGGGTGCTCTTGGGGATAGCGATGCGGCGGAACAAACGTAGAAGGGTCTCAAGCAGGCCCAGATCCTGGAGTACGAGCAAAGCGGATAAGTCCAGGATCGGCTCGTCCCGCAAAACTTTATCGTCCGCAGCTACAGCGTCGTCCGCGAGGCAGCTGGTCAGGTGGAACTGCCGATCCTCGGGTTTGGAGCGCTTGGACACGTCCCACAAGGTGAACACATCACCTATGTAGTGCAGCACGAACGACGGACGCGCGACGAACGGGACCGGCAGCTTGCCGCTTCTCGCCTGCTCCTCCCGATGCGCCCATTCCTGGCGACGCCCGCGCGAATCGCCCCAAACGCCATCCAGTATGGAGTGCACATCGTCGGGCGTCTGAAAACCCTGCTCGGGCACTTCCATTTTTCTAAACAGACTGGATTCTGGCCAAACGAGAGAAAACGTTGCAGCGCGTTGCCAAAACGCCAGGCGGTCTGCCTCCGGTGGTTCGAACTGACGCAGGGTCGCCGCAAGATACAGATTGAGGTACATCGCCTCTTCTGTCTCGACCGATGCCTCGACCAGTATGCCGACTTCCCTGACCACTTCGTAGGCTTCGTCGTTGCGGCCCTCTTGCAACAGAAGAAGCGCATTGAGGCGCAGCAATTCGAGCCGCTCCCCTCGCTCGCCCTCGACACCGAGCAAGGTTTCGAGGGCTTCGCGTGCAGCGTCCAAGCGCCCAAGACGCAGGCATATTCCTAAATAATTCTGCAGCGTTCCGATTCTGCTTGCGCCATGCGCAAGGGCGGCCTCAAGCGCTTCAAGCGCGGGGGCAGTCTGCCCTTGCATTTCCAACGCGATCGCCAGCATGGAATGAAACCGTTCCGACGAACCGAAGCGCTGAAGCGCCGCCCTGGCGGCCATTTCTGCATCTGACCATTGATCCAGCGCGAAGCACGCCTCAATGAAACGGCCCTGGTCGACCTCGGAAAGGACGGCTTCAAGCCGCATGCGCTTCGCCAGGCTGATGGCTTCGGAAGCGGACGCGGCTTCGTCCACCGACAGGTTGGAAAACAGGTTCGTCATCAGAAACCTGGAATTCGGGAACGCCTCAATCCCATCGCGCAGCACTTGCAGAGCTTCCTCTGTGCCCGGTTGCCTGAGCGACGATATCGAGAACTCGGCGAAGTAGACGAATTCTGCGTAGCGAGGCTCCGCGCGTAGAACCGCGATTAGCCTGTCACGGTCGCGTAGGCGAGAAAGTTTCGACGCTGCGGCGGCGCCGAGCGCAAGCGCCATGGGCGTCTGCCTGACCTCTTGCTCGATCGAGTCCAGCGTTTGCAACGCCGCAGCCACCGCGGCCTGGTAGTCCTTCAGCTGAAACAACGCGCAGGTGCGACGGACCAGCGCCCCGTGGCTGTCTCCTTGCCGTGCATTGGCCTGGAGCGCTTGACCGACGCGTCCTGTGCCTAGGGCCAACAGTTCCACGTTTTCCTGCAGGTCCGCGTACTCGGGGCGCGCGGCGGCAGCCTCCCCAAGCAGGGCAAGCGCCTCGTCCTGGCGGCCAATTGCCGCTGCACTGGCCACCGCGATCGGAGCAAGCAACTCGACGTTCAACGGCCATCCGACCTCCTTCAACCCGCGCAGGCATGCCTCGGAATGAGCCCACGCCGCCGTCAACGCGTTGAGATCCATGCCGGGCGCTCCCGTGATGGGCAATTCGCCTTCGCTTTCGGTGATAGCGGCCGTAGCAAGCGCCTGTTGCCAACAAGCACGTGCAGCCACGAGGTTCAGCGCGATGACCTCTTGCGGATTGATCGGCCGCTCGGCCAAGGCGCGCTCTGCGCCGTTGCGAACGTCAGCCCACCGACGCTGACTCGACCACAGGACCAGCTGGGGCATTGCGCGCTTCGCATCGGTAATCCTGTCGATCGAAGCCTGAGCTCCCTTCACGTCGCCAAGGGCCGTCTGCACGCGCACCCGCAAGCCCAACCCGTCGTCGGTCTTGACTTCAGAGAGGGATTCGGCAATCGCTTGGATGGCGGGAACATCCTTCCGATCGATGGCAGTGAGAAAGCGAACCTCGGCCTTTGCCAACAGGTGCTTCTCGACGGAATGGACCGCATAGGCTTGGTCGAACAGTTCCGCGGCACGGTCGCGCTGGCGGCGCTGCATGCAGATCTTCCCCTCGAGGCTCAAGAGTTCAGCGTTCAAGGTCCCCGAGCGGTCGGCCAGCGAGCGATCAATCCGATTCAACAGCTCTTCTGCCAGCGTGGTGCGCCCGGCGCGGATGAACGAAAGGCCCTCTGCGATCTGGGTGCCAAGAATCCCTTTGTCGGTTAAAGCGTCGTCGTCAAGTACACCTGACATCGAAAGGAAATCAGGGCGATCCTTGACGAAGCTGAGGAGCCGTTGAAGGCGGCCCGCCGTGTCTTCACCCGGCTGGGCGGTATCGCGCAGCAACGCTGCAAGGCCCTCGGACGTCCGGAGCTCTTCGAGGCGCTTTCGCAGGTAGGGTTCGACCTCGAGGTCGGGACTGAGCTCCTGCGAGAGAGGGATCCGCAGCGTGACCCGATCTTGATCGCTCACCAGGTCGACTGCGTATCGGGAACCGCGCAGGCGCTCGAGTTCCCCCGAAATCCAGGTCCAGTAGATCTTGCTCCGGGCCAGATCCGGCTTACCAGTCGACTCAAAGGCGACGACCGCAACGATCAGCATGACTTCGCCCTGACTCTGGGCGTAGTAGTTGAGCGTCGAGCGTTTGAGCGCAATGCTCAGAGTGGTCTGGTCAGCGGAGATGCTGGGCGACGTCGTCCCCTTGAGCTGCGCGCGGAAGGGGAAGGAAACTTGCCCCGCGGGTGCCACCTGCACCTCCAGGTCGAATCCGTAGTCGTCATCGCCGTCCCTGTGCATGACTTCCCAAGTCGATGGATGGACGTAACTGAGCAGCTGCTTGGACGCGGTGCTGATCCGATGGTTGAGGTCGACGGTTGGGAAATCAGCGGACATGCTGCTTTTCTTGCGGGGAGAGTCTGGAGGGCGCTCGTGCAAATGTTTGTCTATGGCGAGGCGCCGGCCCACCGTCAGCGGCGGGGTGGCGAGCTGGCTGAGCGCGATTCTAGCGAATCATGGGATGATTACTCTCATAATCATCCGTAGCATTTTTCAGTTTCAAATCCGAACTACAGCGGGCAGGTTTGACTAAGTCGTTGTCACTCCTGAATATTTCTCGCACGCGGCCAACCGCGAGAACGCAGACTCAACTCGGGGCCGAGTGGCGGTTGGTTTCCGATCCTCAATGGGGAAACGAGGGAAGGACATAGCTCCTGGCATCGGAAAAGGGGAGGGAGGGGCCGCAAAGCGCACGCGATCACAAGCCCCGTCCCATCCGCGTTAGCCGGCGGAAGCCATTTCACCTTTGTGTGGGAATTGGTGGTCGCTTAGGTTGAACATAAAGATTCAAACATCCGCGATCGCCGGTTTGCGCTCGGAAAAACCCCGCGTCTGCCACTTTTCGCATTGCTAGCGTGGAGCGTCCCTAATAGCGGCTAAGCATCCGCGATCGCCGGGGCGGACGGAAGTTTCCTTGCCGGCTATGACTGGGTTGTCGATTAGGTTGAAACTAAAGTTTCAAACATCCGCGATAGCCGGGGACAGCCCAGTAGCATTCCGCGTTGCATGTAACCGGAGGCGTGTCGTGCCCTACGACGTCAAGCTGTCGATCAACTTGACTATGCGATCCAATTGGTCTTTCGAAACCGGTTGCTCAAACGCAATCGCAACTCTGCCTTTTTTGTCGACTGACATGCGAGCTGCCCGCCGGCCTTGCCCGTCTTTCCACTCTCTACTATCTGGCGCAGGAGTCACCGTGCGACTAGGCGGTGCTGTTAGCTGGGCGAAAATTTCCGAGGCCGACGGCCTGGTACTAAGCTGGGAAATAGCCGTAGCGCGAGCGAGCAATCCCTCTGGGTCGCGATCCTGTGCGTCACGTAGCGGTGTAGCCCAGCGATACTGCAGATCAAGCGGCGAGTCGAAAGCGCGAATAACTTCATCGGGAAGTTTGGCGATGGCTACCGCTCTCGAAACGTTGGCGTTGTGTACGTTTAGCGCTTCGGCCAGTTGCCGCAGAGACGGGTACAGGCCAGCATCAAGTGCCCGAGCGTAGGCAAGTCCTTGTTCCCAAACTGAAAGATCGGCGCGCGCCCGGTTCTCGCGATCCATCTCCGCGAACAACTCCCGGTCTGACATTTGATTGACGACCGTTGCAAGCACGGGCAGGCCCAACTCCAGACATGCTCGGTGGCGGCGATGTCCGAAGACAATCTCATATGCGTCGGATTGACCAACAATCGTACGAACCTTGATGGGCTGTACATTTCCGCCCGCCGACGCAATTTCGTTTTTCAGTTCTTCGAATGCTTTCCGGCTGAACGACTGTTCCTTGCGATTGGCCCAAGCGGAGGGTCGAACCTGCTTAGGATCTAGTCGTTTAGTAGGGTCGGCATCGGCAAATTCAGCCAACCGCTCCTGCGCACTTTCCAGTTCTTTGTGAACTTCCGAGCGATCCTTCATAAACGCCATCATGGCGCCTGGTGAAGTCGTGGAAGCTTTGGGTGGGCTATGCGGGGCGAGCGCCGGACTCCCGATAGGATCGGTAGTGACCAGCATCGCCCGCTTCAGAATGTCACTTTTCGCCATTTCTCACTCCTGGTGCTGCACCGTGCAGCACTGGTCCAAATATGCCGATTTGCCGCTCGATATGCTGGACAAATTCGTCATATGCGTCGCGTGCGCGCTTATATGTGCGGTCCTTCGCATCTTCAGGATTCGCGTCATAGACCGTGCCAAACTCCGCAGACTTGAGCGAAGTAGTCGCTGTGCGCGGAATCTCCAACGGCAGCACCTTCTCCTTGTAGGTCATGCTGATCCATTGACGCACAGCATCCGTTGTCGTCGATTTGGAGACTCGTGAAAGCAGCACATCAATGAAGTCGAACTCCTTTGTCGACCCGCGTTGCTGTAGTAGGTCGCGCGTGAGTTGCGAAAACAGATCCCAGAATTGCGCAGACGACGCGAAATCAAGCGTTTCGGGTGGGAGCGGCATGATGATGCCGTTCGCAGCGAATAGCGAATTTATCGTGACGTAAGAGAGGGCAGGAGGACTGTCGATGACGATGACGTCATAGTCATTGCGAACTTCCTCGATGCCCGCGTCCAGCACTGACCAAAATTGGAACTTGGAATCTTCGCTCTGCTTGGATGGCAGCATGAACTCTGCTGCGAACAACGAGGTCGATGCCGGAATCAAGTCCAACCCATCCCAGTAGGTTTTGCGAATGATCGGCCGTACACCCTTGTGTGTCCCATCAACCAACGCAAGCATGGTTTCATGGTCTTCGACCTCAAGGTCAGGAAGGATCCCAAATAGGGTCGTAAGTGACGCCTGCGGGTCAGTGTCGATCACCAGGACCTTGTGGCCCAGGATTGAAAGACCCTGAGCCAATGTCATAGCAGTCGTAGTCTTCGTGGTGCCGCCCTTGAAGTTTGCGATCGTGATCGTGATCGCACGAGCGCCATCCGGCCGTTGTCGCTCTTTGCGAAACTCACGTACCCACGTGCGAACTTCGGCAAGACGGAAGTGTCGCTTTCGGCCGGTCTCACTTAATGTGCCGGCTGGAAGATCCGGGCGGATGCCGATGTAGTGAGCGATGGAAGCGCGGCCGGCTAGGCCACAAAGTTCGGCGAGCTCGTCGGCACCGAAGCTTGGCTCTTCCTTTACAGCCCTGGGGGCCAGCATTGACGTTCGAATTCGAGACATCATCTGTCCCGCGGTCTCTGCTTGAACGTTGATGTCGTCGAGCGACACGGGCGGGATCGAGATCTCAGGTGGGAAGATATCCATATGATGCCGTGGATGAATGGTGAACTTCGGGCGCCGTTTGGTCGTAATGTACAACAGTCGTCGTGTTTACGAAAATCGCGGTATTGACGAAAATACGCTCCGACAACGAAGTAACGAAAACCTCTGGAGTTTTGGAATGGCTAAGAACGCATCCGCTGGTGACCCTCAGTCTCTTGAAAGCGCCCAGGTTGAACAGAGCGATCTGTTCGCCTGTGACATCACCACGTGGCCAGTTAAGGACGACTTGGCCAGCATGGAGATCCCGCTTTTCAGCCTAGCCAAGCAGAAGGACCTCAATACGCGTGAGTACAGGCGCGGTAACAAGACGGTCTCCATTCGCCCGGGCGCTGACGGCGCAGCCACGGTGTTCGACAAGGACCTGCTGCTGTACGTGGCCTCGCAGATCGTCGAGGCCCGCAACCAAGGCCTTCCGACCTCGCGAACCGTGCGCGTTGACAGCATGGATTTCTTGGTCGGGACTTCACGCGGCGATGGCCGCGCATCTTTCGAGCGCATCTTGGACATGCTGCGCCGCCTCGCCGGCACGCGAATCGAGACGAACATTCCAACTGGGGGGGTGATGCAGATCGAGGGCTTCTCCATGATTGACTCCTACAAGATCATTGCGGAGAAGCGCCGCCAAGTCCCGACCTTGGACGAGCGAACCCACAAGGTTGTCCAGAAGGACGTCCAACGCGTCCTGCAGTTCACGGTGACGATCAGCGAATGGCTGTACAACGGCCTGGTCAACTTCGAAGTACTGACGCTCGACCGCGGCTACTTCAAGCTCAGCAAGTCGATCGAGCGGCGCCTGTATGAGATCGCCCGCAAGCACTGTGGCGACCAGCCGATATGGAAGGAGAACATTGACGGCTTGATCCAGAAGCTCGGATCCACGCGTGAGCGCTTCAAGTTGCGGGACGACATTCGCGAGGTTATTGAGGCGGATACGTTGCCTGAGTACAGGATCGCTTTGGACGCAAACGCGAGTCCCGACATGGTGGTTTTCTACACGCGCAATCCGGCGAAGCTGCACAAAGAGCTGGTCCGCGCCGGCACCTTTAAATGGTTCGAAACGCTCGAGCGTGCTGACAACGTGGAAAAGTGGAGGGCGAAGCGCAACAAGCGCCGCGAGAGCCTCCTCCAAGCCGGACCGGCTATTGCGGATGTTTGAAGGAATCGCATGTTGGACTCGCTACCGGCTATCACGGATGAAAATTACCGGCTATCGAGGATGCCAAAGTGAGCGTCCGCTCCTCTGAATTTCTTTTCGCGGAAGGCCCCTTGTGCCAGTTCAGCCCGCCAGCGCGGCTTAGGCGAGCGCGGCTGGTCACATCGAAGTGTCCGGCTATCGCGGATGTTCTACCGGCTATCACGGATGTTTGAAAACCTTATCCACAACTTAATCGACAACACCGGCTATCACGGATGCCTGAACCGGCTATCGCAGATGGAAATCACCGGCGAACGCGGATGCTCCATTCCGGCTAACGCGGATGGCGATCACGCCGCAGCCCGCACCAAATCAAGCGATCCGAGTCCTTAACACGCACGCGCGTCTTAACGATATTCTTTTAACCTCTTAACGTTTAAACCACAGCCGATACGCACCGCCTCTTGGGGGTCCGCTTCGCTCCCCCCCGCCGGCTCCTCCGGCCTCCGGCCTCCGCCCGCGCTTCGCGCTCCCACCCGGCATCCCCCAGGGCCTGCGGCCCTCGCGCTGACGCGCTCACCCGCCAACCAGTCCCCAGAGGGGACGAACACGACCCCAACCAGGAAAGCCGAGACGCACCACGACCACCACGAATGAGACGCCCAAGCGGTCCCCGCCAGCGTCTGCTGACGCTTCCCAGGCAGGGGCTCCGCCCCAGACCCCGGGCTGCGCCCCCGCGCCGTCGCGCGGGTCCCCCGCATCTACTGTTTTGCAGTTGTTGGGTTGACTCTTCGGTTCGGATTCGTGCAGGAAGGGGCAGAATCAGCCGCTGGAGGCCCGTTCGGACTGGAGTTGGTGGGGTGGGCGCCTCGATGCCGTTTGGCCGCTTCGCGCGGATGGCGGAGATCGTGGGCTGAAACTCTCGACCAGGACGACCGATAACCCGCCTCGGGAGAGGAAAGAGAAGTGACAACACAAAGCTGTTGTCAAACGACTGAAAACAACTTAAAATGCAACCTAATAGACAACTTGAAAACAAGGATCAAGGGGATCAAATGAACGCAGTTATCGAATACGTTCCGGTCAGGGAAGGCGCAGCCGCCACGGGGCGTCCCGATCAAGTTCGGCCTTCGCAGTTCTACAACGCAGGGGCCTACCTGAAGTACGCACTGATGGCTGTGGCTTTTGTGTTGGCCTATGTCGCCCTCCCCTGGGATCTGCATTGGGGATTTCTGGCCGTCCCTCTCGGACTGGTCGCTTCCCGAGCTGGGTACTGCTGGGTGGACTTCATGTGCCTCTCCTATCGTTTTGATGACAGGGAGCGCATCGTTTGGTCCTGGGGCGTCCTGGCCCGTAGCACTGGCTCACTGGAGGTGTTCCGAGTTCAGAACGTGACTCTGCATCAGTCGTTCTTCGAGCGCTTGGCCGGCGTCGGCACCGTGGTTCTTGAAACCAGAGACGAGACGAATCCCGTCCTTCGACTGGTCGGCATGAAGAATCCGGAGGAGCTACGAGCTTCGTTGACCGACTATGTGCAGCGTGTTCGTCGCGCCCGTGGCGTGGCCGAAGCTTCAGTGAACTGAGGGCCCGAGACATGAGCCAACTTGACGGATTTTTTGCGGATGCCGCTCGCATTGGGGACGAGATTCGCGCAGCGGAGGCCCGGGCTGACGACGCGGTACGAGCACGCAAGGTTGTCGTAGAGCTGAAAGAGTTCAACGCCGGCAATCTAGCGATGAAACTGCTGCTGCTACGTGAACTGGAGCGGGTCGATCCAGCTCATCCCCTCGTGCTTGATGAAGCCTTGCGTCAGCGGGTTACGACTGAGGCTAGAAGAGTCATGAAGAGCACTAACAACTGGGACGATGTGCGCGACTTCGCCGCGAAGTTTGCGATTTCCAAGCGGTGACAGGAAGACGGCGGTCGATCGCCGGACCAAGCGCGCACTACACGCTTAATCTTTTTCGGCGTTGCCAAGTCAACGAAGGCCGTAGCGATCGACCAGCTCGTACCAGACGAGAAAGGGAATCCCGAGAAGCGGCCACAAGATCCAGGCCGGCCAGACGCCGATAGGCAGGAGGGCCAATCCAGGACACGGCGCAGCACAGAGAAAAAGCCGCGCGAGCGCGGCCTTTTCTTGATGGGTCGACTTGCTCAACGATCGCGCTGCATAGAGCGCTGAGGTGCGGGCGCCGGCGCAGCTCGTTGAGGTGCGACCTGCGACTGACCAAGCTCCTTCGTCGCCGCAGCGACATGCTTGAGGAACGTTTCACGTCCCTTGACATTGGTTATGTTTTTCTCGGCCCAGGCCGACAGATCCCGGTGGATCTCAGTGGCGCGTTGCTGATTGAACGGGATCACCTTCGCAACCCCGCTCTGCTGGTCGTACTGCACATTCATGTGCATGCCTGGCTTGATCTTGCCCGCATCGATGTCGCCGGCCAGCGCGCGGCCGTTTTCCAACTTGCTGAGGTCGTGCGCGATCGCCGTACCGCGGCCGACACGCTGAACGATGTGCGAATCCGTCAGAAGCAGGACTTGACCACCGTATTCGGCGCCGGCCTTCGGGATGTAGACCTTGCCGCGTTCGTCCGGTGCGCGCGCCTTCAACAGATCTATCGACATTTGCCAATCAGGCTTCGGCATGTTCGCACCGATGCGCTTGATCTCAGCTTGGGGTTGTTGCGCTGCTGCTTCCATTTTTTCAGACTCCCTGATGTTGACTGGTTGAGGTTCTGCGGCCGAAAGGCCGCGGTTTGATTGAATGCCGAGCGACACGAGGCGCTCTTTGTCGACGGCTGAGGCCTCATGGTCTTGAGACCACCGTTCGATCTCCGCGAGGCCGTGCAAGGTGACTCGCTGGCCGTCTTCGTTGATCTCGACGCCGCGGCCTTCATGGTTCGCACGCATGAATGCGTCGGGCACGGATTCGATGACGGTCCACGGCTCGGCCATGCGCTCGAGCTCGGCCGCCTTGCGGTCCTCCTTCATGCTCGATTTCGACTGTTCCAGGTCGAACGCAGCATTGATTTCCGCGATCACCGAATCGGGCTGCCGCTGCAGCTCGGCACGGTAGGAGGGAAAGCTTGCGGCGATTTCCCCGATCGCAGCCGCATACATGCCGCGCATCTCGGCGACGTCGAACGTTTGGAGAAACGCAAGGTCTTCTCGGAGAAGCTCTTTTGCTTGCGTGGGGGAAAGGCGGTTCGGCTCGATGGAAAGAAGCTCTTCGTAACGCCTGCTTCCAGCGCTCCAATCCGCCATGCGTCCAGTTCTCAGTGACGCACTTGAAGATTCGGCCATAAAACTCCCTGTTCAAAACACCCCGGAGGGGCAGACACAACCGTTGCGGATCGATGGGGAGAATTATGCCGTTAAGTCAACTCAAAAGACAACCTAATAAGGCAACCTAAAAATAACCTTAGCGTGTACTTTCGAACATGGCGGCAAACTCGTCGACCTTGCGCCGAGAGAGCGCCATGCACAGCGCATCGAGCTGCTCGGGCTGCATTTCCTGCGCCTCGTTGTTGATCAGATCCAGGATCGATCCTTCTTCCGCGGTCATCAGATGCGGCGAGAGGTCGCTGAAGTCGTCCTGCAGGTAGTAGTCCGATCGGTCGACCGCCTGGCGAAAAACGCGCCAGTTGTTGCGAGGCAAAGGCCTCGGCTGAGGCACCGCCCGGACTTGTCCATTGATGCTGACTTCGCGCATCGGAACGGCGGTGAACCGCTCGTTGAAGAACGGATCTGCGTAGTACTGGATCTTCTCGGCATTGATCACCGGGATGCCAGCGCGCACAACCAGCTCGCGCTTCTTGTCCATCGAAAGGATCTCCTGCGGCAGCATCAGCGCACGAGCATGCGGCGACTCAGTCTCATTGAGCGAGGAATTCCCAGGGTTGAAGGCGCCGATGTTGGATCGTTGCTTAGAGTTCGATTGCACCGTCTGATTGCCGATCAGCTTGGAGTACTCCTCGGCCTCCTTGATCTGGCTGGGCGTGAAAACGATCATGGCGCCCATGTTCTGGATGATGTTGTGCGCGTCCTCCTTGCCGTAGACCGCCTCCAGTTGCGACCGATCCTGAATGATGATCGACAAGCGCATGTTGTAGCCGGCCATGTAGCCGACGCCCTTCGCAATGATTCCAACCTTTCCCATGGACGTGAACTCATCCATGAGCAGCAAGCATTGGTACTTCAGATCCGGGTTGTCCTCCGGCAGCTCGCGCACGTTCTCATTGATGAGCTGGGAGAAGAAGAGGTTCAGGATGAACCCGGCCTGCAGCACTTCGTTGGCCGGAATATGGATGTAGATCGCCATCCTGCGCTTCCGCACATCGCGGAGATCGAAATCGTCCGCAGACGTGGCCTTATCGACGATCGCATTCCCCCACATAGCTAGGGGCGCAACGAAGCTCGAAAGGATGTTCTTGAGAGTGTTGTCGGGGTTGTTCAGGAAGCGGTTCAAGGCATCCACGCACGGGCGCGAAAGAGGCGTCCCGCTCGCCGCCCTGACGTTCATCGCATGGGCCAAGTAGTCGGCCATCTGCTGGCCCTTCCCGGAGCCTTGCCGAAGAATCTCCCCGATCGTATTGGGCAGCAGCGGCGTCTCCAGCACCAGCAGCGCAAGACCGACGAAAAGGTTTCGAGCTGAGTCCACCCAGAACGGATCCTTCGGATTCGCCGGATAGATGATCGCGGCGAGCGCCTGCAGGTCGTTGACACGAAAGTTCGGATCCTCCGAGATGTATGACAGCGGATTCCATCGGCTGGTGTTCTCGGAGAACGGGTTGAAGTAGAAGACCTCATTGCCGAGGTACTGACTTCGAAACTGGCCCGTCAAGTTGTAGTTTTCACCCTTGATGTCGAGCACTACGACGGAATCCGGAAATGTCAAAAGGTTGGGGATGCAGAATCCAACGCCCTTCCCTGTTCGCGTTGGGGCGGCCAGCAGCACGAACTCATAGCCTGGCAGGCGCAGCAAACTTCCATCGTCCTGCTTACCCAGGATCACCCCCGACGGGCTATCGAGGCCTTCCTTCTCGATGTCCTTGCGGTTTGCGAACCGCGCATTGCCGTGTAGCGAAAGGCTGTTGCCGCGGAGAAACCCTTGAAGAAGGAAGGCGGGAACGCCAAGCGCAATCAGCAAGGCGATCGCAGCGCTCGCCTTGACCTTCTTCTCAGCATATGGCGTCTCAGCGGTGTACCAGGCCTGCTGAATCGTAGTGAACTCGGCGCGCTCAGGATTCTCCTTGTAGGAGAGGAACAGGATCACGCCGGCAAGGTAGTTCCCGAACGCGAGGCATCCCGCCAGTGCCAGAACGCCGGCCAGCGCCGCAATGGATTTGCCGGTTTTCGTCACAGCATAGCTTTCAGTTTTCTATCCGGCTCGTAGTAGATCTCGCTGATGAAGCGCTCCCCCCCGACGTTCTGGAACTGGATGACAACGTCGATCGTCAGCGTCAGCAGGCGTTTGATGACGTCGAACGTGAGGTTTGCGCCGCCTGGCGAATCCTGAATCATGATGGCCATCTGTTCGAAGGCCAGAGCCGGCGTGCCGGCATGGCAACTCGTCATGCTTCCAGGATGCCCAGAGGCGGCATTTCGCACGTAGTAGAGGCATTCGTCCCCACGGACTTCAGCCAGAAGGATCCGATCCGGCTTCATGCGAAGGCAGCTTTCCAGCAGGTCCTTAGGCTTCACGTTCGCTGCCGATTGGGAGCCCTTGCTGTAGAGCAGATGCACGGCATTCTCGTGCGGCAGGAACAGCTCGCGCACGTCCTCGATCGTGATGAGGCGCTCGTTCTTCGGGATTTCGCGCACCAGGCCCTTCATGAATGTCGTCTTGCCGGAACCGGTCGCGCCTGAAACGACAATATTCATCCGCGATTCGACGGCAAGCCTCAGAAAGCCCTCGTAGTTCTTGCTTTTCAGCAGCTCTTTGAGCTGGAGTTCGTGCGGAAGCAGAACGCCTTGCATCTCGCGAACTTGTTGGAACAGTCCCGACTTCGCGAAGTCATCAAGGCTTCGCGAGATCTTCGCCGGGCGACGCAAGGTGAAGGACGTTCTCCCGTCTTCGACGGCAGGCGATTGCACAAGCTGGATGCGAGACCCGTCAGGGAGCGATGCGCTCAAGAGGGGTGCCGTCCGGTCCCATTTCTGCTTGCTGAAAGTGGCAACCGCCGTGCCCAGGTTTTTGACGTTCGAATCTGCCACCTGTTCCGAAAGACGCGACGACCAGGTCGAGTTCGATTCATACCAAACTCGCCCGTTGTCGTTGACAGCGATTTCCGTGACGTCGTCGTTCTCGATCAGATCGCGATAGGGAGCAAGAAAGGTTTGAACTGAGGTATCGCGTTCAAGCGTGCGACCGATCGTGACGATTTCTGCAGTCTGGTTCATGGTGCCTTCACAAGCTTGTAGGTGCTGTCAAACCACAGGTCACGGTTCACGAAAATCATGATTCGATCGCTTCGGTTCTTGTAAAGGGTTGGCGGGATATTGATCGTGGCCTCAAGAACCTTTTCGGAGAGGCGCTGCGTTGAACTGATCGTGTTGTTCGGCAGGTAGACGCTCGCGCCCCCGCCCACCGACGCGGTCGATAGGTTCTGCTGACGAGCGACTGCGTAAGCCATGCCATCTTCGATGAAGGACAACAGCACGGCAGCACCGATGCGATCAAGCCAATGGTTGTCGACGTATCCACCAGCGCCGGTCGTCCCGACCTCGTCGGTCGCAGGCGAATCGACGTCGATAACGACGCCACGAGTCGTCTTGATCCGAGCCCACTGAACGGCGATACGCTGATCGCCAACTTTCAGCGTGTTGCCGAAGGAGCCCTGTGCGTGGGAGCCCTTTTCGACCAACAGGGCTTTTCCGTCGTCGGAATAGACGTTCTCAGGCACGACGCAGCTCGTGTTCCCCGCGACAGTCGAGTTCAACTGCGTTTCGAGAACACAAGGAATCCAGCTGCCGCGCGCGAGGACAAACGATCGGTCGCCGAGATGCGCGGCCGAGGCCTGGGCAGTTGCGGACGGCGGCTGCCCGCCGGCCTTCTGACTTGCCATCGCTTGAATAGTGCGATCCTCGACCTTTGGCGCGGCCAGCGCAGTTGCTTGGGCCATTGCCAATGCCGGATCTGGCGGGCCGCCCATCATCATCGACGGGGGCGCCGGCGGAGGCTGATTTGCCGGTGCTGGCCCTTGCAGTTGTCCTTCGGGAAGTGCGGCCGAAGGCACAGGCGCGCCATTGGTCGGAGGGGCGAAGCCAGAAGGCAACGGCCCACCGGCCGCATTCGGATTCTTGGTCGACGGCAGCGGCGCCGGCTGTGGGAGTGAGAGTGGCTCGGCTTCATCCTGCGCTGGACGGTCATCGACATTGAAGTCCCTCCCCTGCCGCGTCGCGGCCATTTTTTCTCGGTCTACCTTCTCTTTAGTCGCCTTTTCCTCCGCATACTTGGCGCGGTATTGCTTCACGACGAAGCTGCCCGCAGCCATCAGGGCGATGAGACTGAAAACGAGCATCAGGCCGCCGACCAGCTGCCTTGTGTTCTTACGCTTCGCCACTTCCGCTCGAAATGGTCGTTCGACCTGCACCACGCTTTCGGCTTCCGGTTGAGCCTCGAACGCCTGAGGTTCGTTGTCTGCGTGCGTACTCATTTGCGCATCTCCCTCTTCATGCCGCCGATCGTCGTGCCGTCAACGGGCGCAACTCCTGCAGCGTCGTACGCGTCGTTGAAGACGCCAAGCAGAGAGCCAGAAAGCCTCAGATTCCAAGATGCGCCGACACCGTGGACGACGATGAAATCGCCATCGCGATGACTGTTCACTAGCCACTCCTCCTTCGAGCCCGGCGTGCTCTTGTAGATCGCCGGGATGGGCAGGTTGTCAGGGAAGGCGAAATATGTGAACCGCCCATCATCGAAGACCTCCCGCGGCCGGATATCGACGCTCTCTGAGACCGCTTCGAGCGAGTAGTGATCGTTGCGGGGGCCCTTGAGCGCTTCGTCCAGCGGCGTAGCCGCGTCCTTCATCTGCTTGCTCGCGGCAGCCTCGCCAAGGTCCTTTTCCACGGGATAGGTCACGACAATCTTCGAGACAAAGTCAGTGGGAATCGTCTTCGAGCTGCCAGGCACCAGGTCGAGGACATACGTGCGTGTTTTCGTGGCGATAAGTGTGGTTGCATAGCGCGCGCCGTCCAGCGGCCTCGCGAAGAACCTCGAACCCAGCTTGGAAATTTCCCAGCCAGCAATCTTCCCGCCCGCCGCATCCTCGATGGGTTCTTTCGGATCCAGTTCAAGCACGATTGGATGGTCGGCGTAGCCGACGGCTTTGAGGACTAGACTGTCCTTGTATTCCACGCGTCGGACGCGCGTAGAGTCGTCATAGATCGCGCTGTACTGCTGTGCGCCCGCCAGGGGCGCTAGCAGCATCGCGCAAAACGCGGCGGCTGCCGTCCGCTTCACCGCTTCACCTCTTTCGCATCGCCGCCCAGCTCCGGATCCGTCTGATACGCAGTGACCGTGAACCCCAGAGGGTTCGCGATGGCGTCTTTTTCAAGGGTGAGGTTGCGCGCTTGGTACTCGTAGCGGAGCGTGGCCACACGCCGAGTGACGACCGGCGGCGCCGTTGTCCGGTAGTCCTTGGTCTTCAGCTCGTACCGCACTGTCGCCATGCCGTTTCCGGTGAGCGTGATGCTGAGCACGGTCGGGATGATCTCGACGTCGTCCTTCAGCTTTCTATCGAGTGCTTCGTTCCCTTCGAAAAGAGGGGTGTAGTTCGACCATGTCTGATTGCCTGCGAGCTTCTTGACGGTGTCGTAGTCGAACTGGATGAAGCGATACACATATCGCTCACGCGCGACCAGGAAGTTTTGAATCCAGTGTTTGTCGGACAGGTTGCTCGTGGTCACATATTCTTGGCCCGAGGGGACCACCTGAGCTTCGCCGGTCAGTTTGTCGACCATGACGACCACTGGCACGACGCTATGGAGGGGGACCAGCATGACCAGCGCTGCGGCCTGAACCAGGCCCACCGCAGCAGCGGCACCCGCAATCCGCCATGCGATCGCCTTGGATTTGCGAGCGTTGAGCACCACGTCTGCTTCCCAGCTCAAGTCCGTGAGCTGCTTATCCCGGTGCTTCAGCACCGAATCGGATCCCGTTGAGGCCTTGGCCTTGTCGAACATTGCACTACTCCCCTTGCTTGCACTGACGTACGTCACAACCCAGTCACACGGCATTTCGCATGCGAAATGCCACTTTGACAGCTGCATACAAAGGTGTAGTATAGGATGACTTTTAGGTTGTCACTTGCGTTTAGTCTTGCGCGCACTGACAGCCGATCGGCTGGCCGATTTCAGGCCCTGGAAACCATGCTGTCCATGTTCAAAGCTTCCTCGCAGCGCACCCTTGGGGCGGCGCTGCTCACAACATCCTTGCTCGTCGCACACAGCCCGAGCGCCAGTGCGCAGGGCGTCAAGAAGCCCGCCAACGCACCTATTGTGGTGCCGTGCGTTGAAGAGGCCGCAGCATTCCACGGCGTCAATCCGATGCTTCTCAGAGCGATCATCTTTCACGAGTCGCGAGGCAATCCGTCTATCGTGCTTCGCAACACAAACGGCTCTGTCGATGTTGGCCTTGGCGGTCTGAATTCGATCCACTTCCCCGAGCTTGCCCGCTACGGTATTGCGCCCGCTCAGCTCTTGGATGGATGCGTGAACACCTACGTGGCTGCTTGGCACCTGGCCAAGCAGGTCAGGGCCTACGGCAACACATGGTTCGCCGTGGGCACCTACCATTCAAAGACGCCGGTTCACCGTGACCGCTACGCGAACCAGATTTACGCAGTGCTACAGCGTTGGAAGGCTGTTCCCTAGCCGCAGTGCAGCTGGTCCAACCAGGAAGTCTTTTGTTGTGGACGGTCCCCGCCCGCGTTTGCTGACGCCTCCCAGGCAGGGGCGCTGCCCCAGTCCCCGGGCTGGCGCCCCCGTGCCGTCGCCCGGGTCCCTGCTTTCCTCGCGTTTGGCAGGTTGTGTGTTGGCCTGCGTCTGAAGCCATGTTTCCAAGCGAGCTGGTGAGCCTCCTCTCCGTGCGATGGATGGAGGCGTGGGATGACAACATAAACATGTTGTCAATCCTGCCGATGTATCCTATAATGCAACCTAAAGGACAACTAAGCAAGAAGCTAAAAAAGGGAGTCGAACCATGAATCGCAATCTCATATTCTCGGCGCTGAGCACATGTGTATTGGCCGCAGCTTCGCTCTTGGCGGGCTGTGCAAGTGCACCGTCCATCCCTCCTGTCGGCGATTCTGTTTTGGGTACTTCGACAACTTCGAGCACTCGGACCTGGCGCTATCGGGTGTTCGACGTCCTGAGCGGCGAAGAATTTCCGGCAGGCACCGCTCAACTGTCAGGGCGTCCGGGCGACTACTCCTTTCGCTTGACCGTCGTCTATCCTGCGCCCTGCGCGCAGGGCACGGTTGCGGCCTCGGTGACGACTGATGAGACGTACACGTTCATTACCGCGCAGCCACGAATGAGGGGGTGTGGTGTGCGACGCTATGTGATTCGGAACGATGGGACTGGAGGCCGCGTCGAAACCAAGAACGGCGACTCGTGGGTGCCAGATCCTTATGACCGTGGCTTGACCCGAATGTAAAAAAGGCCCTCTGCGAGGGCCTTTTTATTGCCGGTTTAACCGCCGCCGCCACCACCACCGCCGCCGCTGCCGCCATCACCGCCGTTGTTGTCGGCGGTCGGTGTCCACGAACTGAATACCGCGATGGCGCTCCCGGCCGGGCAGTTGAACAGGTACACCTGATCGTTGTACACCTGAATTTGAGTGCGCCCACCGCCGTATCCCCAGATGCATGCGAACGTTTCTGAGGCTACGCCGATGGCGCCGCGAGTGTTGCTATTCATGACCGGAGATGCGAGGCCTCCGCCTTGCGTCTGAGCGGCGATGGCGCGCGCTTTTGCGTCGTCCGCAGTGCCTTGTGCACCTTGCCCAATACTCACGGCCCAAGTTGCCGTGCTGTACGCCGAGTTTGCATAGTTCCAGGCATTGTTGATGTTGTTGTTGATCGTCGCTTGGTCAACAGCAATCACAGCTCGCCGCCCCGAGTCGGCCGAGCTGGCTGGAATCGTCTGGGCGGTGACACCCGCCGCCATGGTTAAGAAGGCCAAAAGTGCCAGACATCCGATGGGTTTCATAACTTCCTCTCTCTCCTTGGAGTACACACACGCCCGATCTGGGCTTGGGATGAAACGGCAACCCTTGAGGACAACCGTAACGACAACCTATATCTTAAAGGTAGTCGTCCATACCTCCCCGACGTCGATGTCACATGCCAGCAAGCTGCGCGAGGGGATGCTTGCTCACGCGTAGTAGCAGAGCACCTGCATGACCGCGCTCGCAGCTGGGCTCGCTGAGAGCGCGGCACCCGCGCCGTTTGTCAGTTGGACGGTCCAGCTTCCGCCGTTGTCGATCACGAATCGAGAGAAACCGCTATCTGAACTCGATTCGACTTTAGGGATGAGTTGCGCGATCGGCGTTACGGACTGACCAGGCGCGAACGCGCAGGCCGGCTTCGCGACGACGGAACCGTGCGTGACTTCGTACGCGGTGACGAACACCAGGTTTGTCGTGATGTCCTGAATCCTGAACCAGCGCGCCGCGCCGCCGGATGGATTTGCTCTGCACACCAGCGCACTCGACCCGCCGCCCACGGAAACGATCGTGTAGCCGATAGCGCCAGGAACAGCGCACGCTCCACCGACCGTTGCCGGTGGCAGGAAGTCGGTCATGTAGTTCCAGATGCCGTTAAAGCAGTAAAGCTGCTTGCCTTGTGGATCAACGGCGCCTTGCCCATTCACGGGGCACGCTCCGCCTGCGGTAGTAATGGTGCTCAGCGGCGTCCAGAATGTCCCGGAACACACAACCAGAACACCACCAGTCGCGGAGGCTGTAGAGCGGGCCAGCGCCCCGGCGTCGGCACATGCCGAGCCAGGCGCATAGGCACCTGTAGGGATGAGCCGATCGCCGGCCACTTTGCCCGACGTTTTCACCATCGCTTCAACGCCAGCAGCGCCCTTCGACAAAAGGGCGTAGTTGGTGTTGTTGCCGGCGAACGATGCTGGTGCGTCGGATGCGAGCACAGTGCCGCTGGTCACCACGTCGATCGCGCGAACCCCGCCTGCGAAACCGGCTGGAAGATCGTTTGGATCCAAGCAGTTGAAACCGCCCTTCCCGTCTGCCTGAAGGCGCACACAGTTGTTCACGCTGACGTCACCAGTGAAGGTCGACGATCCTCCAACCGAGAGGTTTTGCGCGATCGAGACATTGCCTTGGAAGTTCGGGTTGCGCGGATCATTGAGGACCAAGAAGCGACCGAAGCCGCTCGCCCCGAACCCGACGCGCGCGCCGACGACGCCATCAGGCGTCCCGGCAACGGGGTTGGTTGCCGTCACTCCGTTGATTCCCACCATCGTCGACGGGTTGGTGTTCAGGGAGACGACCACATCCCCACCAACGGCGTCGATCAGGGAGCCGATCTGCACCCCGGCGATGCTGGTCGTACCAGGTTGCCGAATCGGCTGGTCGATGTAGACAACCCCCGTGATGTCGCACGCGACCCCTACGCACGCTGCCGGCACTTTCTCAAGACGGACGCGATACGTTCCACCATTGAGCTGCGCCGTGCTACTCGTGCCTGCAGGCAGGTAGCCCATCGCGATGAGGTTTGCAATCGTTGGAGCGCGTGCTTGCCCATCGGTGCTGCCAGGGGTCATCGTCACCCCACCTTTCGTCACTGGCTGGTCGAGCTGCAGTGCCGGGTAGGCCTCCATGGTGTAGTTATTGGCGGCGTCCTTGATGAGGTTCAGGATGTCGCCTTGCAGCCTGCCTGCTGTGACTTTCTGCTGAAGCTGCTGCGCCTCAATCTGACCCGCAGCAATGATCGAGCCGATGACGAGCGCGAGAAGCACCGACAGGAGGGAAAATCCCGTCTGCGACGCGTGGCTTGAACGTTTGTGATGGGTTCGCATGTGCTTGGTCAGATCGTGGCTTCGTGACTTACTGACCGCGGCCGAAGGTGAAATTGATGTCGCTCGTGGAGTTGGAATCGCACGCCCTGGCGAGGGCGGCCACGTCCACCGTCACATCGGCCGCTTTTACAACGGTCGCACCAACGGCCATACGCCGAGTCATCGTGTCACTGCCGAGCACCAGGTCCTGGCAGTCTTCTTGCCGGACGCCGCCGTAGGTTACGACCATCGAGTCGTTAGGGGACGTGATCGTTGCGGGCGCGAAGTTGATCGAGCCGTTGTAGACGTTTTGGGCCGTATTTGTGCCTGAAATTCTCAGCCGCGCAGGAACCACGCCCGACTGAACGGCAATCGCTGTCGTGACAGCGCCATACTGGTTGGCATTGCCGTAGAGCTTCTGCGCGCCGGCGATCATGTTTGCGATTTCCGACTGTGCAGCTTCAATGCGAGCCTTCCGAGTCGAATCGTTGTACTGGTTGTACATGACGGCAGCGACGGCAGCGGCGATAACGAGGCCGAGCAGCACGGACATGACATTGCCGCGCTGAGCGTGGCGGGTGGGGCGAGCGGTGGAGGTCTTCGAGATCATTTGTATTCCCTTTAAAGTGAGTTGAGGACAAAACTGTTGGTGCGCGCAGCGAGAGGAGCTGCCGTCCGACAATGCGGTTACTGCGCCGCTTGAGAGCGCTGGATCAATCTGGCGCTTGGGTCGTTGGTGTTTCCCAATGCGCTGGCGATCGTCATGGTCCCGATCGAAAGCACCACAACGATCGCTATGAGCACGCTCATCAGGGCCCAGCCGGTTGCCTCGGCTGAGAGCGCTACTCGCTTTTCGAGCCGGGTTATTTCCTTCGTCCCGAGGAGAACGAGCGATTCGCTAAAGGACTTCTTCGAATCCATCAGGCTTGCCAGCCGTGCCCGTACGGTCTTCGGCATCAGGCCGCGCCCGAACGCTGCGATGTAGTCGTTGGGGTTGTCCTCCAGCGATCGAAGGATGCGGGTCACGTGCCAGCGCAGCCATGGATTTGACGCGGAGCGCAGCGATTCGAGCGCTTCCCGCATCGTCTTGCCTGATCGAGTCATCATGGCGAGAGAACTCAGCACGATCGCGGCGTTGTAGTCGCGGTAGAGGTTCGCGACTGGCCACTCTTCAGCCTTTATGCGAATCGCTCCCGTCCAACGTGGCAATGCATAGACAACGGCGGCCACGAGTGCCGCCGAGACGCCAACTATGGGTGCCGCGTACGCATAGATGAATTCCGCAAGCCAGCGAGCGAATCCATTGAAGCCGGTCCAGATGTCGGCCGATGGGCTGCTTGCCACGACGCCGGAGATGATTCTTGCGAAGATGAAGCAGCTCGCGCCGACAAGCGGAATCGCGATCGCAGGCATCGCAAGCTCCGCACTGATCCTGAGCAACGAGCGCTTTTGAAACTCCACGGCGTCAGCAGTGAGTCGCAGTGCCTCGTTCTTGCTGGCAACGGCATCGTCGACGGCCTTGAGCAGCAACTGATCGGCGGCCGGCGCGATTCCTCGGACCATGTTCGAAATGGGCGTTTGGGCGCCTCCCCCTCTGGCAACCCGCTGGGCCATCGCTTGGTAGACGCGCTCGCTGGATTGGTCTTTGACCATTCGCGAGTTTTTCGCCTGCGTCGATAGGAACTCGAGCAGGCCGACGTTGAGGTCGAGAGCGTCCGCCAGGTCGCGGTAGAAGTCCGCTCGTCCGAAGTACCAGACCAGGCAGTGGAACTTGAAGATAAGTCGCTTCATGAAGATTTCCTCCTCAGACGCTGCGCCGGCTGGCCACGCGTCGAACGAAGCGCGACCAGATATCGAAACGGGAGCATTGCCGGGCGTCGACGTTCCCGCTTTGCGCCTTGAACAGCGTGTGTTCGAAGACCGACTTTCCCGTCATGTCCGGGCTGGAGAGATCTCCGTCCGACATCGATCGATAGACTTCAACGGCTTCGTGGTCACGGCCTTCCCGAACGGGCTTCAACCAGTCTTCGTCAGGCATCAGCATCTCTGCGACGACGGTCAGGCCGACAGTGCCGCGGCTGTCGCAATGAGTGCATCCTCCGATACGCTTCCATCGCATCGGCGCACTGTCGACGCGGATCTGATCCAGGTGCCGCGCGATATCCGCAACAACGGAGTCGTCACGGACAGCTTCGGCCGTGTCCATCGCGCAGTGCGAGCACAGCAACGGCACCAGGGCTTGATACGCGAGCACCGTCAGCATGTTCGGACCGGTCAGGGTTTGCCGAGTCATGCCGATTTCGGTATTCACCAGTCGAGGGACGATCCCCGAGAGCAAATGGGCGTGCAGGGTCCCAAGGGCCATTCCGCCAGCTTCTGTGAGCTGCTGGGCGGCGTTGCTGCTGATGCGATCACGGATTTCTCCGACCATCACAATGTCAAGATCGCCACGCACGAGCCCGCCGGCGACCTCACCATATGCTGCTGAGGACTTCAAGGGATCAGCGAGGTCGCGTTGAATAGGGATCTGATGTGCGCCGCGAATCGGGTACTCAACAGGATCTTCGACGGTGTACACCGCGCTTTGGTCCAGGTGCGGATTCAACTCGACGAAGGTCTTCAGAGTCGTCGATTTTCCAGAGCCAGTCACGCCCGCCACCAGGCACAAGCCGGACGGCGTTTGCATGGCTTCGTGCCACAGCCCAACATGGGAAGGCGCGTAGCCAAGCTCTTCGAATGTTTTCGTCTTCTGCAGCTCGTCGACAGGCAAAAGGCGCAACACCGCCTTCGGCCCTTCGTTTCCCCGGAATGACTGGAAGCGGAGCTTGAGCTTGCGTCCCGGCACTTCCGCGTACGGAATCATGCAGTACCGGAAGGAGCCGGCCTCGAACGTCGTAGCGCTGCCGGATTTGGTCTGCTGTTCGTTGTACAGCGACGCCATGCAGTCTTGAATGAACGACGCTGGATACCTACCGCCATTGGCAGCGCGCATTGGAGCCAGGTCGCCGTCGACCCTGAATCGCACCCAGCCCGTCAGTCCCCGGGTCTCGATGTGAATGTCAGTTGCTCGGTGCGCTACGGCGTATTCGATCCATTCGAATGCGGTTTGCAGGTACTCGTTTCCGCCGCCGCGGATCCTGTTCGCGTCCGCTTGCTCACTGTGCTCCTTGTAGATCTGCTCAATGACTTTCGTCGGTGCCGTCACAACCTTGATGGTGCTGAACGCCCCAGTGCGCAGCTTGCCCTTGAGGGATTCAAGTTGCACTTGATCGGCCTGCGCGTGAACGATCAGGGCGACCCGCCCGGTTGCTTCTCCGACGACGACGTTTTCTCGTTCATCCTTGGAGAGGGTGATGGGTCCAGCTCCGATACTGAGAATTCGCTTGAACTCCGGCACGTCGGAGAAATTCTCGTAGTGATCGACTTGCGCGTTTGCCACTTGCGGCATCGATCTTGGAAGCGGACCAGGCGCGACGGCAAGGCTCGCTTCGGAGTATTCCGCTTTCCGTTCAAACCAGGCCATCAGATTGCTCCCCCGACTGGAACGATGCGTTGGCCGCACTGGATCTTGTCCCGCACATCGGCCGCGCTGCAGGGCTTGGACAATTTCAGACCCTGTTGCCCTATGGCGGTGATGCGTTGACCGTTCAGTTGCATCCCAATGAGGGCCAGTGTCAATCGCTGTCCCTCGGCCAGCTCGGCGATCCAAACCCCGTTTCTGGCGTACAGAGAGTGCAGGATGACCTTGGGCCGCTGCGATTCGGCAGAACGGCGTACCTCAACAGCGGAGAGCTTCAACGGCTCGACTGGCACGACAGCCGGCGCAGATTTCGCCAGGTCATCGGCCGCCTCCTTTTGCAGTTTCGCGAGTTCGGCCTGTTGCTTCACTCGCTGGGCGTCAGCCAGCTCGCCGAGGGTTTGACCGATCGACTCCAGCGGCGCCAGGAGTGCAAGCGCGGCGACCATGGCAACGTACGCGCGCCGCTCAACGGTTCGAGACATAGTAATTTCCAATCAATCGCGCCTTCGCGCGGGACAGTGGTTCTTGTTTCGCATCGCCGACTTCGATGCTCCAGCCCGTCCACTGAACGTTGGCTGGCGCGCTGGCCAGGACTTCGGCGATCTGAGGCAAAGCGACCCCGCTTGCTTCGAACTTCCCGGAGGCAAGCGCCTGGGGGTGCTTGAACGATTGGGGCACGCCAGCGGCTTGCGGCCAGAGCTGTGGAGGTGCAATCTGCACTGTCAGGCCGGCCGTCAGCCACGTTTGCAAGGTCGATGCGTCACCGCCCTGCACGAAGTTGCCAACTGCCGGCAGCTGCACTGCCGGGTCGAGCTTCTCCATCGGAAGTTCCTGATTCCAGGTCATGCGCGCTTCGTTCAGATTGATATCCGACGTCGGGCTCAATTCGAGGGATGGCATCGCGGCTTTGAGACTTGCGTAGGTCCCCGTGCTTCGGAAGAACCGCGCTTCGCAGCCCACGCCCATCGAGCAACCGATCTTCGTGATTCGCCATCCATCAGGCGCCAAGGGAAAGCGCTGAATCTTTTCCGCAGCTGCCTGCAGCGCTGCACGTTGGACGCCGATGGACTGCCGTGCAACGGCGAGCGCATCAAGATACTTGGGGATGGGGTCAGCCGCGCGCTGCCTCGCCAATGCTTCCTGCCGGGCCTTCTCAGCCTTCCACTTGGAGTGATACCAGAAGCCGCCCGCGGCACTGAGCACCACAAGGGCGATGACGGCGACTTTGATCGCATCCATGGGGATGGTCTTGATCGCGCTCGACTTGCTTGTTGCTTGGGCAATCTGCGTAAGCAGATCCTCGTGGACAAGCGACTGCGGGTACTTGACGTTATCGTCTGCGAAGACGGAGAGGTCGGGGCGCTCGGCCAGGTACGCTCGTGCCTTGTCGTAGGCATCCTCCGGTGATGCTTCGACGACGTCCAGCACAGGTAAGCCATGGATCGCGACGACGACAGCGTAGTTACCCGCGTCAGTCCTGACGCTCAACAATGCCGCCGTGTGTTTGCGCGCCCAGCTGGCGAAGGCTGCCGCCAAGGAATGGGCACCTTTCCCCAACTTGCTGTCGTCTGCAGCTGAGTAGAAGCCCGCAGCCGTCGGCGTAACCTGCTTGCGCTTCTTGCCCCCTCGCGTCTCGACGTCCTTCGCGATCGTCGCGCGAGCGAGTGCGGCATGACCGGCTCCGGACAGGCCGGCCCCTTCTCTGAGATGCGATTCGAAGGAGCCCGACATCGGAAGGACCTTCCAGTCGAGGCCTCCCACGAGAAGCTTCCCCTGCGGTGTCTGATGAACGATGCTTGTTGCCATGCAACGCCCCGTTAGATCTGAACTGCGCGCACGACGATCAAGAAGTCCTCACGCTTGAAGCCGAGCTTTCTGCTTCCGCCGGCAGCGATTGGCAGGCTATCCGTGAGGGTTCGCGTATCACCAGAAGAAACTCGACGCGACAGGCCTGTGACCACCATTGCCTCGCCTGGCATCAGCCGGATCGTGCCCTGATCGTCTGTCCCTGAGGTTTCGGGCGTCTGTACTTGCTGGAAAGTCTGTCCCAGTCCTGCGCTGACGTTGAAGAGGCCGAGCAGCTCGGTCAACGAGATCCCGAATTTCAGAAGGATGGCGCCGTTGTCCAGGATGGCCGGCTGCACCAGAAATTTGTCCCCCGTGACGACGGAAGACGTCTTGAGCCCAGGCGACCCGCCACCGCTGACGGAAGAGGCCACTGCAGGCGTTGTCTCAGAGAGATACCCCTTCGTCCGCAGGTTGGTCTTGCGTCCCCATTGCCGATTGAGCGCGATGATTGAAACGGGCCTGTACTGCACCGTATCGCTGATCTCGCTCAGCAAGTTGACCATGGCGCTGCTGTCGCCGAAGCGCGCTTGCGTGTTGGTCGGCGTCACGCCAGTGGCGGCGGAAAGAATGGTGTAACCAAGATTCCCCCCGAGTCCACTGGTCAGACTCGCAGGCGATTTGATCGTGGCGCCCCAGGTTTGGGACAGGTTCTTGAAGACGACATTCCAGTCAACACCCCGTTCGTCGATGTCGTCAAGCGTCACGCTGTACACGTCGAACTGAATCTGCGCCTGGCGCGTCATCGCTTCGCTCTCGTGCTTCAGCACTCCCCTCACGCGACTCATGACGTCCTTGGTCGCAGTGATCGTAAAGCGACCCGTGCCTTCGTTGATGGCAACGCTGCCGTTAACAGGCAGCACCATCGCTTCAATGGATTTCTTCAGCGATTCGAGCGCGGCGATCTTTCCGCTCTCATTTACGTCCAGAGATGAAGACGCTGTGCCGCCGCCGTTGCTGCTGCTGTTGCCGATGCCGGATTGACCCGAGTTCGACCCGCTCAGCGTCATCTTGTAGTCCTGCGTGCCGGTGAACGCCGCCAGTTCAAAGCTCTCCGTCATAAAGCGCTCGACGATGACCACCCCATCGCGATAGGACCAGCTCAGATTGAGGCGGCCGGTCACGTGATCGAGGAACGACGACAGCGATCCGTCCCAACGCATCTCGACTGAACTAACGTCGGTGACCAGCTCGCGGAATGGGATCTGCGTCGCCGCCTCTCCGCCCAAATTCGAGGGCATCGGCATCCCTGCGAGCGGAGGCGATGCGGGCGCGACACCGGATGCCCCAGGCAACGTCATTCCAGGTGGCAGCGGCGTCGTTGGCGATTTCCCGCCCGCCGAAACTCCCGGCATGCCGGGTGGCAGCGATGACGTTCCAACCGGAACAACACCGAGACCGCCCAACGTTTGTGGAGCACCTTGAGCGGATCCGTAGACGTCCTGCTTGACGCGCACCGGCACATTCGTCAGCCGGCTCAGACGCTCGGCGATGACCGCGATCGACACGCGGCCGTTCGTGGCGCGGTCATCGAAGCTGATTTTGAAGTTATCGCTGAAGACGGCTGGTAGGACGTCGTCGCTCTGCACAGCAGTCATGCGTGCGCCAATCCAAGCGCGCGATGCGCGGCGAGCCACGGGCATGTCGCGGGCGAGCGCAGCCTTGCTGTCCGTCTGACCTGGCGAGCCTGCAGTCTCGTCATCGAACGGCATGGGTGCTTGCCTGATCCCTCTGTTCACCGCTGACGTCTGCTTGCGAACAGTTTGTCCATCTTCGGCAATGCGTGGCGAGATGCCGCACGCGGCGAGAAGCCCGAGGCCTGCGAAGGCGAAGGCGAGGCGCGTGAGGCAAAGGGTGTTCCGGTTCATTTGCATTCCTTGATTTGTTCGCCCTTGCGCGTGACGCGGGCCAGTGGTGGCGTGTTGGGGTAGAAGCACACTTCGAGCGGATACGCGCTGTAGGCAATGCCGGGGGAAGCGAGTTGCGCGGCCACGGCGTCTTCAAACGAGCCCGTGAAGGTGTCCGGCGCGTCCACCATGACGTTCTGAGCTGCATCCCATCGCACACGCCAGCCCGCGACAGCTGCCCAGCGCTGGAAGGTGTTGGCCAACGTCACGTCCTTGGTCTCAACACGCCAGGAGGCGCCCGGCGCAGAAAGCGGCATCGCGATGACCGGCGCGGCGACGGGTGAAGCAAGCACAGGGCTTGCCTTGGCAGTCTTTTTTGCACCGATCACCAAGTCGGGTTGTTCCCCGACCGTGATGTCCTGTGCGAATGCGCCGCAGCCGATCAGCATCGACGACGCAATCGCGAAGATCCTCGTAGACCTTGTTTTCATTCCTGACTTCCTTGAATTGACGTAACCATTGCTCATGGCGCAGCCACCATGTCGTAGACGCGCAGCACAGAGCCTTTTTCCAGGAACTTCATGCCGATCGGCGTCTTGAATTCGCCGTACTGACCGGCAAGCTGGCCGAGGGCTTCCCTCAGGCTTCCGGAGTACGACGCGCCGCGAACGGCGTCACTCACTGGGTGATCGCTTTTGCTTTCCCAGACCAGCTTGACGCCGGCGAGCGCGGCCCACTTCCCGACGATTTCGTGGAGCGATTTGCCGTCGTTGGCGGACCAGGCCTCAGGCGTTTTTTCGGCAACTGCGACGGGGTCGGTGAGGACCGGTGCGGAGGTCGTGATCGGTGCAACGGCTGCGGCCGGCGCTTCAACTGCGGGCGCCTCCACCGCGGCCGGCGCTTCTCCGCTTTGGACAACCAGGCCGTCCGCAGTCATCGTGATGACGAGAGGCAGACGAACGCCCGCTAGAGCCGAGCGCATCTGCTCGAGCGCGCCTTCGAGGTCGGTCGCGTCAATAGCACGCATGCGCGAAGTGATCGGGTAATCGACTTCGCTTTCCCACGTGAAGTCAACCCGCGCTGTTCGTGCCCAGCGTCGCATCACCATCATCATCGAGCGCTCGTTCGCATTGACCAGGTACACCTTGAGCTGCAGTGGCTCCGGAGGCGGCTCGGCTGCTATCGCGGGCTTCTTGAGCGCGCCCGTCGCAGATACCGATTGACCAGACGGCGTAGTCGAGACGGCTTGCACGGGCAGGACCGCTGCAGCCATGGGCTTCATGGGCGAATTGATTGCGACCCGAGAGGCACTGCCGCTGGGGAATTTCACGGTCGGCGCCGAGGTACAGGCGCACAAGGTCAAGACCGCCGCATAAAGCGGTGCTGCTTTCAACATTTAGAACTCCCTGAAAAACTTGTTCATCCCATGCTTCCTTGGGCGCTTGTGTCCCGGAATGGTTGTGCGATGGGTTGATTCTACAGTTGTCGCGTCGGTTGTCTAAAAAGGTTTGACGCTTGCGTCCACACGGCTGCGTTCTAGCGGTGAACTAGGCGCACCTTCGGTGCGCTTGGGCTACGGCTTACCCGCCGTTCGGTACGTGCTGCCGCTGGACAGGTCTGCTGCCGGTCACGGTCCCCACGCCACTTCCCGTGGGTGCGGCAATAGCGGACGGTCCGTTGCGTCCAAGCGTGAATGCCTGCTGGACTCCGCCTTTCGATCCCACTGCGTTCGCAAGGCCTCCGACCTTTCGCGACGCACTAGCGACCGTTGCTCCGAGGCTTGAGCTGGCCACCGACTGTCCTGCACTTGCCAAGGCGTTGCCGACGTGTGAATTGGACAGCTTCCCTGCGCCGTAAGCAGCTGCATTTGCGGCTCCTTTCCCCGCGCCGCCCGCCATGGAGGCCACAGCAGACAGAGGCCTTGCGGCCATCCCGGGTCCGACTGCGTTGATACCGATTCCGCCAACGATGTCGCCAGCCAGGCTTGGAATGCGCGCAGTCAAGATGCAGAGGATCAACGACGCGCCGATAGCGGCAAATGCAGCAGTGACGAAATCGAGTGCGCCGGCGCTCGCTGCGATGGCGCTCGTGTAGGTCTGAAGAACCCCCATGCCGATACCAACCACAGCCGAAATCACGATAGCGGTGAATGTGTACTTCAATACGCCGCCGAGCCAAGCATCAGTAAACCGGGAGGTCGCTTGAAATGCGAAGCAGGCAACGAAGATCGGTCCAAGGGCAAAGATCAGTGCAAGCGCGAAGTCAATGACGATGAGATTGATCGCGCAGATCGTCGCAAATATGAGCATGGCTCCGACCATGAAGAACCAGCAGCCAAGCGCCACAATTCCCGACGTGTCGGGCGACGTCGACAAGAGCTTGATGTGTTCGCTTGCCCATGCCCAGGTCGGGTCCCAGCTCGATAGCGCCGCGGAGACTGCAGAGTCCAAGGATTGGTAGCTCGTCGCAGTACCGCTGACGAACATGCTCGTCAAGCCGTTTCGCAACTCCTGGAAGAACCCAACAACGTTCTCAGAATAGGCGCCAGCCGAAATCGCCAGGCCAACGACGAGAAAGGCGCGGAGGAACTTCGCGAATACGTCAAGGATGGCGTGCTGGCCCCCTGCCCCGCGCAGGATGTTGAAGCCGTGCCACATGATGGTTAACGTCACGCCGACAAGAATTGGTGCCATGACGAGGCCGCTCAACTTGCCGGCGACCCCGGACCAAGCATTCGTTGCATCGAGGATTTTCGACGCCAACGGAGCGATGACTTGAAAATCGGCCATTACCTTGTCCTCCCGACCGAAACGACGATCGATTCCATTCCGACGCTCCGCGCTAGTTCAGGTTGAATGGATTCGAGCCGCCGCCGCTGGAGCGTGTCAGGCGCTTCGCGCCCTCTTCCGCCTGCTGCTGACGAGTCAGCGCGAGTTGCTGTTCGCGCTGCTGCAGCGCCATGTCGAGCAGCACCTTTTCGTTTTGCAGGTAGGCGATCTCCACAGACAAACGATTCGCCAAATCTGCGGCAGCCTTGGCGTCGGTGGTGTCGACTTGCGATTGGAGTTGCTTCAAGTCCTGCATGCGCCTCTGCGCTGAACTGACCACCGTATTGAGCAAGGAGACGTTCTCCGGCGCAGCCATCGCCGATGCCTCGCAGCTGATCCGAGACCTCTGGTCGTTCGGAAACTTCTCTGAGCAGTCGTAGCGCTTGATCGCGCTGTACACCGTCTGTGCGGCGCTCGATGCGCCTGCGGCGCCCTGCGAGCGGAGTTGGTCATACGTGCCGGCGAAATCGCTCGGCAGTTGCTGCCGCGCCATGTTCCCACCGAGCTGCGACATGCCGCGACTACCCGTCACGGCTTGGAGTTGCTCCTTCTGGGCCTTCAGCTGGTCGACCATCTGTTGGTATTGCTGGACCCAGGAGGCCACTTGCTGGATTTGCTGCGCGAGACCCAGGAGGTCCGTGACGGGAATTTGCGCGAAGGCTCCAACCGAAGACGCTGCGAAGAATGCCGCAGCGATGACGTTCCTGCACGTTGAGCTGCTGACGTTCATGATTCGCCCTTGATGAATGGGCTGAGCCAGGCGCTCGGCTCGTCGCCGAGACGCGCCCGCAATTTCTCCAGGCGAGCGACGTTGTCCGTCGTGCCAGACAAGACCTTGAGTTCGTTGCGGAACTTGTGCAGATCCAGCGTCGCGAGCGAGAAACGATTTCCCTGCTTGATCGCAAACATGCGCGAGCCCTTAGGAAGTGCCGCAACGACATCGAATTCCGCATCGGTCAACTTGAACCCGCCGACGTACTCCGCTCTGTCGGCCGAGACGTTCGGCAGAAAGATGAAGGTCGCGGTCTGTTCGATGAGTGTTCGAGCGATCGGACTTGCCAGCGTGTCGGACGGGCTCTGAGTCATGTAGACGCCGAACCCGTTTTGCTTGCGGATCGTCTTCTGTTTGTTTTTCGCGAAATCTTCGAAGTAGCTGACCGAAAGCGCCTTCCAGTACTCGTCCATGAAGAACGCGAATCTGCGTCCGTCGATCAGTTGCTCGATGCGGTGCATCAGGTACATCATGATTGCCGGACATGTCCGGTCGTCGTCGAGCAGCTCGGTGTAGTCGAAACCGTAGCAACGTCCATCTTCGAACTGCAGCAGGTCGTCGTCGGAATCGAGGGCCCAGCCGAGCGGGCCAGCAACGTCGGTGCCTGTACGGCACCACTTTTGCAGGCGGGCAGCAACGCTGTTCTCTTCCGTGTCGGGCAGGTTCTGCAGGACGGCCGCGAAGCATCGTTGCGTCCGCGGAAGCATGCTCACTGCCAGCACCGCATGGCGGATGTCGGCCTCTTCTCGTGCGGTATGGGCGCGGCCGTTCACCATCGTGCAGAACATGATGAGGTCGCCCCAGAACAGAAGCGTCTCTGGCGTCGGATCCATCTTGAAGGGCGCGAACCCGGTCTGTGCGCCACGCTCCAAGGCAAGGTATTGGCCACCGATGGCGCGCACAAAGATTTCCGCTCCGCGATCCTTGTCGAAGACGACTGTTTGAGTTCCGAACTTCGCAAGGTTCTGCAGCAGGAACAAGGCGAGGACCGTCTTACCGCCGCCTGACGCGCCAATCACTTGGGTGTTGCCAAGTGCGTTGTCGTCGAATGCGTCCTTGTCCCGTTCGGTGTCGTGGAAGTTGAAGTACACGGGCTGGCCTGCAGGCGATTGCAGGATCGTCACTGCCTCCCCCCACGGGTTGCCGTCACGCTTGCCGTTGCTGAAGTTGTGCAGCGAACAGAGGCCGGTGAAGTTGCGCGAACTCAGGTTCGCAACGCGCGGACGTGAACGCCAGTTGCCCGGCAGCTGCGCCGCGAATGCATGGTCGGTGACCAGGTCCAGCGGCACACCCAGGAATGCGGCGCTCGCAAGAGCTTCGATCGCGGCAGCTCGTGCGACCTTTACTTTCTCGGGCGAGGCGCCCTTCACTTGGATCGTGTAGTGGTACTCGCCGAACGAAAAGTTGCCGCTGATCACGTCGTCAATCGCTTGATTCATCTCAACGACTTGAGACTGAGCGTTGTCCTCGGAGCTGATGAGCTGGTTGCGTTGCTTCTTCAAAACAGCTTGCGCATCACGAGCATTCATCGGCGAGAACGAATGCGTCTCGACGTATTCGCACGGAAGGCCGAGCATCGTGTTCAGTACACCGGGAGACGTGAAGTCAGCGTAGTCCTTGATGTCAACGAATGCACTGAAGATCGAGCCATGCTCGTCGCGCGTTTCAATCATCTCCGTGCCGAAGAACAGCCGTGCTCGCGCGAGGTAGCGATCCAGGGGAACATTCTTCAACGGCACTGGGCGCCAGGAGCCATTCGCCAGGAACGCATACAAGGCGAGCTGGTCGCTGAACTTCTGACCTTTAGATTCGTACGCCCCGAGTAGCGTCGGACGGTAGTCCGCCAGGGTGCTCATGACTTGCCGATTGAGGTTGTCCATGACATCCATTGCGGCATCGTTCTCGGCTTGGAATTCGTCAACGGTTCGCGCCACGTTGCCGAAGATGCCTCGCGACTTTTGCGGATAAGGTCGGTAGACGATGGTCAGATAGATCTGTGTCGCCATCAGACCGCCGCTCTCCATTTGCTCGTAGTACTTCGCCATCATTTCGCGTGCGAAGCCGTCGGGAGGGAGGGACAGGCTGTCGCCGATCGAGCGGCGAATTCGATGCACCCAGAACGAATACTTCCCGTTCGAAAGACTTCGAACGAGTTGATTCAAGGAGTTCATCTGCGCAAGAGCTTCATCGTTGCTCAGTCCCTCGAAAGGGAGGCCTTCGATCAGCCAGGAGGAGACGTAGTCGCCGGTCTTCAGTACAACGACCTCTTCCGTCAACGCATACGACATTGGGATGACGCGGCTGGGCGAGTCCTCCCTTGAACTCAGTTGAGTCGAGTTAAGAACGGCGCTCACGGCCCTCCCCTTTTCTTGTAGTTGACTGGCGCCATGCTGTGCGCTCCCCAGAAGCGCACGTTCCGGCGAAAAGGCCGGCTGCGCAAATACATCAGGTACTGATTGAGGCGGTGGTCATCCTGGCTCGACATGAAGCGCATGACGGCGATGACAAAAGCAAGGACCACCAGGACTGAAAGGCCAGTGACCGCTCCGAAGAACACCAGAGCCCACATGGCCAAAATAATGAAGGCCCCAATCACCAGAATGCACGGGATGATTGGGACCCCAAGCATCATCGCGGGGCGTGTCGCACCCTTGAAGATGCGATCTCGCATCAGAAGAACAGCGCCGAGATCGCGCTTCCGCTTCCGACCAGAATGCCGCCCCAAAACACAGGCGCCGTATCCTTCCACTGCGCTGCTTGGAACATCATGCGAAAGCCCGTGAGCATGATCGCGAGCGTCACGACGACAGCGCCGATCGACAGCAACCACCCCTGCACCTTGTTCAGTCCTTGCGTGGCTTTCTCGAATTGCGCATACGCGGGCGAACACATGAGAAGAACCGCCATCAGCGCGTACGCGTTGCGAGCACTCAGCATGCCGCTCTGCGCACGTTCGGAGACTTTGAACAGACCAGTTTTCACTTCTAACTCCCGGAGTCCTAGACCCCTGTTGATGTCAAACCATGCCGGGCCGCCTCTTCGGGCGGGTACGGCGCATACTCATTTCTCCCTGAGCTCCTCGATGCGTCGGTGGGCGGTCATCACAAGAGGTAACCTAAGAGTAATCCGTGATGCCAACCGAAGCGACAACCGAAATATAACCTAACTTGACTCACTCTGAGTCTGCTTAGGTAGGGCGTGCTGCTGCGAGTGTTCGAAAGGGACGCCTCGACGGGCGTCTCCAGGGCGCGTTGCGCGCCCCTTATGCGAAGGGGGTCGACTGCCGGAGCATCGGCAGCTCGATGCGGAAGACAGATCCTCGTCCTACGCAGCTTTCCACGGATACGCGAAGCTCAAGGCGATCGGCGAACCGCTTCACCAGGAAAAGGCCTAAGCCGAAACCGCCCTCTTGTCGGCTCGCTTCGCTTCTGTCTTGATGGAATGCCTCGAAGATCTTGGGCAATACCTCAGGCCGAATGCCTGGCCCTTGGTCCCAGACCTCAAGGACAACCGAGGCCCTGCGACGCCTTGCGGCAACCACCACGCCACCTCCACCGCTGGTGAACTTCACTGCATTCGAGACCAGGTTCTCAAGCATGCGCTGAAGCATTGCTGGATCCGTCCTGACTTCAATGTCTGTCGTCCTGAACGTGAGGCCGACGTCGCGCTCTGCCGCGACGTTCTCGAATTGAAGATCGATCTTCTGCAACAGCCGTTGGAGCTGCACGGGCCGAACTTCAGGTGCCATGTCGTGCGCCTCGATGCGTGCGAATTCCAGGATGTGTTTGATGTAGTCCTCAAGCTCTTCGACCTCATCGGACATCCGGCCCAGCGCCCAGCGAGCTTTATCGTCCGAAGGCAGATCTGCGATGGTGGAGAAAGCCATCAGTTTCATGGCGTGCAGCCGCTGCTTGAAATCGTGACTCGCTCCAGCGAAGAATGTCGATCGATTCTTGAGAGTCGCGGCAAATTCGCTTCGCATTTCTTCGAGCTGCGCGTTCGTGCGCTGCAATGCGATAAGCATTTGATCCGCTTGCTCCCTACGGTCCATGAGTTCCCGCATGAGCGACAGCGAATAGATCAAGATGAACGCCATCACCGTGACGCAAGCATTCAGCACGATGAGGACGTCGATGTCTATTAGACCTGTCAGCGCTGCCTTGGTCGAGAGTGCAAGCCATAGAAGTGCCACGTAGACGGTCGAATCCACTGGCACGCTGATCCAGCCTCCCATTGCAGCGATGCTCATCATCACGAACACGACGAACATGACGACTGCGGTCGTAGTGAAGGCAGGACCGATGAAGAGATCCACTGCCCAGGCCCATTGACTGAGTGCGATGGCGGGAATCGTGATTGAAATCGCCCTTGCCCATCCGAGCCCGGGCAAAGACATCCTGGCTCTGTGCAGCGCGCTGCGGAGCAACCAGTTTGCGACAGCGACTGTGATCCAGCCCGCCAGCTTTTGCTTGCTGACCGTGGGATGCGTCATTTCGGCGACGTAGATGGCCAAGACAGCAAGCAAGAAAGCGACTTGGTTCGCGATCCATGAGGAGATCGACCAAAACCCTCCGGGTTGGGCTTTTGTCATGCTCAATGCAGAGCGCCAAACCCCAGCATCCCGCATTCGATAGCTTTCGCAACAGCATGGCTGCGGGTGCTGACGTCTAGCGCGGCCATCGCGGCATTGATGTGATTGTTGACCGTGCCCTCTGTGAGCTTCAACGATCTCCCGATCTGCTTGGAGTTGGAGCCTGTGCGGACCAGGTCGAGAATCTGAGCTTGACGGCGCGTCAGACGCACGACGTCAGGCCTCGCCTGAATTCCGTCGGGAAGCGTCGCAAAGGACTGGTCGCCGACGAAGATTTTCCCTAGAGCCGCGGAGAATTCGCCCACCGGCGTTGCCTTGACGATGTAGCCCAGGAAGCCCATAGCCTTGATCTGGGCGACGAAATCGCTGCGTTGTGTGGCCGTGACCACGCAGGTAATGCCCGCCATCCCCTGCCGCTGAACCTCCGTCGCGACGGAAAGACCATGTGCACCAGGCACATCGAGATCCAGCAGGATCCGGTGCCACGACCTGGTCGGATCCTTGACTGCTTCAATCGCAGCACTTGCATTGCTCCGAACCGTCGTACTCAGCATCGGATACGCCCTGCTGAGCAGTTCCTTGGTCGCCTCGGCCACGAAGGGATGATCCTCCACGATGAGAACTTCGTTCATTCGTGATCCCCATCCACCGCGAGCGGGCGCCCTGCCCTCGTAACTCTATGCATCGATCTGACTCCTCAGCCATTTCGCATGCGAAATTGGCAAAACATTCCCAGCATCAATTTCGCATGCGAAATTGGCAACATCCGTGAGCTAGGCGAGTCACCCAACTTCGCATGCGAAACGGGCCAGATCAGCGACCGAGCAGAACGGCGAGGGCGAGGAGCGTGTTCATGCCGGTCAGGCCGCAGAGCAACCAGAAGTACTTCGTGAACTGGTCTAGTGCACTTTTGGTTGCTTGCGCGCTCTTGGCATTCGCCGTGACGGAAGCACTCCGTTCTTCGTCGACTTGGCGTCGAATGGCCCTCATCAAGCCGTGGCCCATGGCCTCGAAGTCGGTCATTGCAGTGCGTGCCGCGACTTTCACGCCCTCGGCGCTACTGGCGATATCGGCAGTTATGGCCGGAAGCTGAACCTGCAGTTCGTGAACTTCGCCCGCTAATCGCTGGACATCGACGAGCAGCTCCGCGTGAAGTGCATCGAGCAGCGCTTTCGCGCCGGCGCTCATACCGTGGATTCGCTGAAAAGCTTCGTGAAGACGGCATCCAGTTCCCCTTGGATGCCCAGCGCCAAGCGAGAGAACACCTGCGCTGTTGCCAGCTCGTGCTTCGCATCCTTGGACTCTGCCGCTGCAATCTCCTTGCGGAAGTCGCGTCCTCGCGCCGCCACGTCCTTGACGCTGCGGCCGCTCAGGTAGGCGAATCCCTCGCTCTCATGAACGACGGCAAACTCTATCTGGGCCTTGTTCACCGCCGCAAGGACGACGCCGAACACCTTTTCAATGTCGTCGTCAGGGTCTACATAGTTGAGGATCACCTTCAATTTCGTCGTCGGCACGCCGAGCGAAATCAGGTCGCGGATCACCTTGACCGTGTCGGTTTGCTGCTTGGCTTTCGCCACCGTCGGGATGAGGAAGAAGTCGAAACCTTCGAGAACGTCGCCCATGCGGCCGACCTTGGCAAAGACTTGCTCGATGTTGCTGCTTCCAATGTCCACGATCGCACGGTCGGCAGCTAGGACGTCGATCATGACCGTCGCAAACTCTTTGCCCTTGATGTTCGATTCGTCGCCGCCTTCGTTGATCGACTCGATGAACATGATCGGGCAGTCGCCCATTCGTGGCTGCAACAGATGACGGGCCAACGTCGACTTTCCGACGTTGCCGGAGTAATTCAGTACCGCAACCTTGAACAACGCGTTCTCACTCATTTCCCACTCCCAAACGGATAGATGAATGCGCTACCCGTCCCTCCCGCCGCGTCCGCGGTCGCGTTCGGCAAGACGGGCATGCGCCCGGTCCGATACAGCTCCCATATCTTGGGATTCCGCCTCCTGAAGCGTCGAGTTCAGAGCTGCGACAAGACGTCTGCGCTCTGCCGCCGCATCCGAACCGGCTGTATCTCGGGTTGATTCTACAGTTGACTTAACGGTTGTCGATGAGGTTGGAGATTGCGGCAACTCGCCGCCGGCACCTGCCGCGCTAGCGTCGTTCGGCGGTTCGCGATCGCGCTTCGCTGGGCCAGGCGCTGACGCTCGCCTCTCTTTTTGCTGAGCGGTTTTCTGTGCTGCGGTCGGAGCCGGCGCTGACCGCGCGATGGGCTCGCCCCGCGACTCGCGCGCATCGCCCTTCTCCACAAACGCCCTCGCCTCTTGGTTGAGATCGACGTTTGCATCGAGCCATCGATAGAAGGCTGTCCGTGAGCATGAGATCAGTCGCTCAGCGGTCAGTCCTTTGAACATCATCGCCCTCGAATAGCCATCGACGTGGAAGCCGATGATGGCCGGGCGGAGCCGTTCGAGATAGGACACCGAATCCGGTGGATTCGCGCTCTTGAATCGAGCAATGCGCGTCTGGATTTCTTCGTCGCTGTGGAAGAGCATGGCCCGCATCATACTCACTGAATCCCGAAAATTCCCGAAGAATCCCGCGGAATCCCAGGTATGAAGGCATGTCGTCCTAAAATCCACCGTCGTCCCAAATAGATCCATTAAATCCCGAAAAATCCCGGGACTCACCGGATTCGCAGAGTGTCACGGTAGTGAGGCACGTCTGGTATGTTTACAGCCGGCTACGCCTCTGTAAAATACCCGTGCCAAAGGCGCTGCCTTTGAAACCGATTTGGTCGGCTACGCCTTTCCGGTTTCGCATGCGAAACCGGGCCCAGGGACATGACACAAGAACACGCAGAAGACCTCTCGGCCGACCAGGCCCTTGCTGGCGCACTCTCAATTTCGCATGCGAAATTGCCGAGCGACAAAGCCAAAACCCAGGTCGCTTCCTTTCGCCTTAGCGCCCAAGCGCACGCGACCATGACGGCTAAGGCGGCGGAGGCCGGCATATCGACCCGCTCTTGGCTTGAGCAGGCCATCCTGCAGAACCGCACTCACATCGTTGCCCGGACCAGACCGCATCCCGAACTGAAGCCGCTTTTGTTTCAGGCAAGCAAGGCAGGGAACAACCTGAACCAGCTCGCTCACCGGGTCAATGCGCTCCGTCTTGAGGGCAAGTTGACCGCTCAGGAATGCGCTGCGTTGCTTGAGCAACTGCAGGCGATCCAAGCCACGTTCAGGGAGGCGGTTGCCAATGCTCGCGCGAATTAACTCCGGTGCTGGTGGCATCGTCGAGTACCTCGAAACGGGTCGCAAGAAGGGGAGGGAGTTCGATCGTGACTTGATCGACGAGCGCCTGCCGTTGGCCGGCGACATCGAATTGCTGGACGCGGTCATCGATGGCATCCAGACCCAGCAGGAGGGCGATGCACGCTACCTGCACATCACCCTTGGCTTTGCAGAGCAGTTCACCGCGGCCGAGGAATGCGCACCTGGCCAGATCAACGCCAAGGTTCTTCATGAAGTCGTGGAGGCTTACAGGGAGGCGGTCATGGCTGCCTACGATCCCAGCGAGTACATGTTCTACGCCGAGGCGCACATCCCGAGGGTCACGCACGAACTTAATGCCCGCTCTGGCGACTATGAGAGTCGCCTTCCGCATGTGCACATCGTCATACCGATGCGCAACCTTGAGTCGGACCGGTTCATGGACCCGTTCGGCTACCTCAAGGAAATGAGCGTCCCCGAAGCCATCCAGGAGCAGATCAACCAGCGCTTCGGCCTGAAAAGCCCGAAGCAATCCATGCGGGATCCAGCCGCCCCGGAGCATCCTCTCGGCCGGCACGAAGCCTCCTTCGAAGGCCAGAGCCCGAAGCAGATCCGGGCGTACCTCGCTTCTCTAGTCGCTGATCGGCATGCCGACACCTTTGAGCAGCTCGTCGAGGCTGCGAGCGTTATCGGCGTAACCACCGTTCGCCAGGGGAGGGACGGCGACTACATCAACGTCAAGCCAGACTGGGCGGACAAGGGAATCAACATCAAGGGGATCAGCCGTCAGGGCTTCGAGGCCGAGGCCGCAGCGCTCCGAACCCCCGCAGAGCCTGCCGACTATGACCAGGTTGTCGCGCAGTGGAGGGGGAGAGGGGCCTTCGAGGCTCGCTATGTCGCTTCCCCTCGGCTCAAGAAAGCCTTCAAGGCGATGTCCCAGTCCGAGCGCGACGAGTTTCTCGACGCTCGGCGTGCAGAGACGCGCGCGCGCCTGGCTGTTTATGACGAGTCCATCGAGCGGCAGCTTGTCGATGCCGCTGCGGACGCAATCAATCGGGCGATGGCGAGGATGGAAGAGCAGGGGGTTCCGACCCCCCGCGCAACCGGGTTTGCCGATCGCATCAAGTCACTTATCAAGGAACTCAAAAATGGAAGACCTGAACGAACTTTCGACGCTGATGGAAACCTTGACCGAGCAAAACCTACAGATGGCGCTGACCTTCGAGAAGATCTTGGCCGAGATGGAAGGGCCGTCCGAGGACGGCTTGGTCAAGACCCTCGAAAAGCTCCTGGCGCCGTTGGTGGACAGCTCGGAGTCGATCAAGGGCCATCTCGGGATCTCTCAGACGCCGAGCTGAAAGGGGAGACCGATCCCGAACTCGTCCTGGCGGTCGCGAAGGAACGTTTCGGGATCGATGTGGCCCAGTACCTCGTCGCGAAGGGCAAGGACGGTAAGCCGCGGATCATTCATGCAGGTCGTCAGTACAACCTCGGCGACTTTTTCACCAAACACGTGCAGCTGCCGTGGGTTGAGGCCCGGCCCATCCTGGCCGACTGCCATGCCCGAACGACAGCAAACCGAAAGCCGAGCCATGACACACCCGACCCCCGAGCTCATCGCGAAAGCGATCGCTCAAGCCAAGGCCTACTCCGCCGCGCAGCAGCGGCTATCGCGCGCGGCCAACAAATTGCTTCTGACCCTGCGCAAATCGCACGGTACTTCCAGCGCCGAAATCTTGGCGCAGCTCTTGAAGCCACTTTGCGCGGATTACGCGAAGATCGCACGCAAGACCAAAAGCCTCTGACCCCGGAGGAGCGTCTTGAGCGCTCCGCAGCGGCCATCGCGCGCGGCGCTCAGGACGCCAAGGATCCCGGGAAGATACGGGCCGCGCTCGGCCGCCGCGACTTCGGCAAGGCGCTGGCGACCACGTTGCGCCGGTTGACCATTGACAGGCCGCAGGACCGCAAATCCCAGACCGTCATAGAAGCGCTTGCAGCTTCCGTTCGCCCGACCTCGCTGGCGCCAGATCGCCTCAAGACCGAGACCAACCCTGCGATCGTGCTCACGGCTGTTCAGAGGCTCTACGGCATCGACCCCGCTGCCTATTCCATTGGCAGCGGAGCTGACGGCTCGCCCAGGATCATTCACCAGGACAAGCAGTACAACCTCGGAGACTTCTTCGCCAAGCATTTGCAGCGGCCATGGAAGGAGGCCGAGGCCGTCCTGAAGGACTGCTACCACGCGAGCACTTCCGACGCGCTGCCGCCACCGGACAAAGCGCTCTGGCGTCAGTTCTCGCAGTGGCGCGACCGCCAGTTCGAAGAGGTCGCTGCCCGTCGGGCAGCGAACAGCGAAAGCTTCCGTGCCCGGGTGCTGGAGAGTCGAGAGGACTACAAGCGCCGAAAGGCGGACGCCCAATCCCTGCCAGGCCGTATGCGCGCTGCCGCCGTCGCGCGAGCGCGAGCGGATCAATTCATCGCTCAACAGACCATCGCCGCCGAACGTGCCAAGGCATCGGCGGAGGCGCGCGTACCGCGCCGCAATGCCCACTACCGGGAATACCTTGTCGAGCTCGCGACGGGAGGGGACACTGCTGCGCTGGGCGAGTTGCGCCGTATGGCGCCGCATGAGAAGGATGTCGATCTCAAGATCTCAGGCGGGCGTAGCCAGCCGGTTTTCCCCCTACCCACCTACACCGTCGACGCGAAGGGCGGGGTTACCTACCGCTCCAACGGCGGCGCGATCGTTCGCGATGCCGTCCAGGGGGTGAGAGTCCTAGCTCCGCAGACTAACGCGTATGACGCGGCGATAAGGGTGGCAATCGCCCGCTATGGGCGAATCCTCACTCTCACAGGCGATGCTCGATTTGTCGCCAGCATGACCGAGGCCGCACGGCGCACGGGCCTCGAACTGACCCTGCGTGATTCCTCCAAGCCGCAGGCGATGCCCACCATTCTCCGGGCTCGGGGTCGTTCACTTCCGCATCGCGAACGCTGAAGAGAAGAGCCATTTCGCATGCTAAAGCAGGAAACCTGACGAACTTGACGAGATTTGGAGGGGGCGTAGGATCAAGCCATGCTCTACCACTACACGTTGCCACCGGACGACGACGCGCCGAAAGAGGATTCAGAGGACTTCAAGGAAGTGTCGTGCTGGACGTACAGCGCCCAGAATCTGTCCGTTCACTTCGGATCCCCTCAGTTGTGGGACGCACTGAGGTTAAATGCAGAAAAGCTGTCCCTCGTAGGCAGCTTCGATGCTGCTCGCCGCGCATTGCCGCTTACGGGCAGGGGTCGCGGTTCGGCTGTTGCAAACGCGTTGGCGGGATTGAAAGTAGGCCGGTTGAGCCTCTTCGGCGAGAACGGCGTAGGGATTCGACTTTGGCCAGAAAACTCCCTTCGGCATGATCCGCGAGATTCGATTCGCGAGTTCTTGGGGATGCTTGACGAGCGGCCTGAGCATGCCGCAACGCCCTACGTCGCGAAGAAACATGCGGAGAAGGCGGCGATTTTCCTAGAGGACGCCATCGACCTGTTGATAAAGCGACGCTTCGGCAGCCTCCAGGAATTGACCAAGCAACTTCAGGAAGCGCAGGAATTTCACGAATGGCCAGTAGAGGATGAGCAGACCAGAGAGGCGGCGCCGCAGACTTGGCATGCAAACCAGACCCTACGTTCAAAGCCAGCTTTCAATCCATCGCCGGGCTACCAAGCGGCAGTAGACGCAGGTGCGGCGGCAAAGACTCGCATGTTTAAAGGGGCTGACATGCTCTCTTCAGATGCGATTGCCGAACAGCTTGGCGTAACCCGCGAAACGGTCAATAGCCGTCGCAAGGGCAAGGAGCTACTTGGCCTCACAAACGGCGGTCGCTCAGTGCGGTATCCCGCATGGCAACTAGAGGAAGCCGTTTCTCCGCACATGCCGCGACTGCTCGACATACTGAAGCCTTTCGATGCGTGGGCCGTGTATCTGTTTTTTACCCAGGAGAATCCACTCTTTGAGGGGGTGAGCCCGCTTGATTTCCTCAGAATAGGAAAAGTCGATAGCGTCATGGACGCTGCTTCCAGCTACGCAGCTGAAATGGCCTGAGTCGGTGGCGATTCAACTGCCCAAGTCGCTCAGTTGGGCGCACCAGACAGACGCGGTTCTGTTTCGGATTTGTTCCACTGCCTTCACTGACGTCGAGCCAGGTTTTCGTGCAACTAAGAGCTGTCGTTTTGATGATCCGCGGCAAGAGTTCACTACGCTTTACTGCGCTTCGGACTTCGCGACCTGCTATTCCGAAACCCTACTTCGCGACGGCACGTTCGACTATGACGACAGCCAGTATGTAGTTTCGAGAGCCATCCACGAGTCGCGCAGCCTCACCGTTGTGGTCGCGGACCTCTTGAAGCTTCGGCTTGTCGACTTGTTCGGCGAAGGCATCAGGAAGATGGGATTGGATGCGTCGGTCGGCTTGGGGGCGTACTCAACCACCCAGGAACTTGCGCTCAGTCTGTACGAGCATGCTGAGAAGCCCGACGGCATCGTCTATCACTCACGCCTCTCGCCTGGCCGTTCAGCCGTCGTTTTCTTCGACCGTGCGTTGCCGCATATTCGCCTCTTTCCTGGCTTGAAGCCCACGCCTCTCCCTGAGCTGCGGGAGGCATTCGACGCACTGACCCTCACGCACAAGATTGCGCTTCTCTAGAACTTGACCGCCCGCTTTTGCATGCGAAAAGCGAGCCCGGTCTCTTTGAGCTGTGTCTGTAGCGATTACATTTAGGTTGTCCTTAAAGTTGGCTTTAAGGGTGGCGATCTAGAGGTTGATCGTCCGTGTGAACAAGCTCAGGGAGATCGATCTATGCGACTTTTCATTGCTGAAAAGCCTTCCGTGGCGACCGAGTTGGCGCAGTTGCTGGGTGTCACAAAGCGCGGGCCTGGATACTTCGTTTGCGGCGACGACGTCGTGAGTTCGTGCTTCGGGCACTTGTTCGAGATGCCGAAGCCCGAATACTACAGCGTGGCGTACAAGCAATGGGACTTCGGCAACATGCCCATCGTCCCGTCGCCGCAGTGGGTCGTATTGCCCAAGGACGACGCCAAGGACCGGATCAAGCTGCTTGTCCAGCTCATGCGAGATGCCCAGGTCGTCATCAATGCGGGCGACCCCGACAACGAAGGGCAGTTGCTCGTCGATGAAGTCATCGAGCACGCGAAGTTTCGCGGCCTGGTCCTGCGCTTCTGGTCGAGCGCGCAAGATCCTGCAAGCTTGCATGCCGCCATGAAGAACCTGCGGGACAACCGTGACTTCGCCGGATTGCGTGACGCGGCGCGAGGCCGTTCCCGGGCCGATTGGCTCATCGGCATGAATGCCAGTCGAGCATTCACTCTGCGTGCCCAAGCGAAGGGGAATCGCGGCGTTGTGCCTGTCGGTCGCGTCATGACGCCGACGCTGGCCATGGTTGCGAAGCGGGATGCGGAGGTCGCGAACTTCCGACCCGTGCCTTATCACTTCGTCACGGTCCAGGTCCGCCATGCTGCGGCGGAATTTCGCATGCGATGGCAACCGCGCGAGGATCAGGTCGGCCTAGATCCCGATGGCCGGCTCGTCGATACAGCAGTCGCGGATGACATCGTCAACCGCCTCGAAGGCGCTGCAGGGGTCATCACCGACTACACCACCGTTCCGAAGGCCGAGCATCAGCCGAAGGGACTCTCGCTGGCCGGCATCGGCTTGCTCGCCTCAGAACTGTTCGGCTACACCGCGGCCGAGACTCTGCAGATATGCCAAGCCCTCTACGAGACGCACAAGCTGACGAGTTACCCGCGCACCGATTGCGAGTACCTGCCCGAGAGCCAGCATGCGGCAGCGCCGGCGATATTCGATGCGCTGCGCGACAACTTGCCCGCGATCGGGGGATGGATCGATGCGGCCGACGTGTCGATCAAATCGAAGACCTGGGACGACGCGAAGATCACCGCTCATCACGGCATCATCCCAACTGCCATGCGCGCCGACCTCTCGCGCCTGCATGAGTACGAGCTGAACGCTTACCAACTGATCGTCCGCGCCTACATCGCGCAGTTCTATCCCGTCCATCGCTACGACGAAATCACCGTGCGTGCGACGACGATCGGCGAAGAGTTCGCAGCTCGCGGGAAGGTCGTGACCGAGCCCGGCTGGAAGCAGCTTTACCAAGCGCCGGTCGACCAGGAAGACGACAGCCAAGATTTGCCGGTCATGGAGCTGCAGCATCCGGTCGAGCTCCACACAGCTCATCGTCATGACAAGCGGACCAGTCCGCCGAAGCGGTTCACCGAAGGCACCTTGCCTCCGGCGATGGAGAACATCTACCGCTACATGGACGATCCCGAAGATCGCAAAGCCCTTCAGGACGGTGACGGCATCGGGACGCCCGCCACGCGCGGGTCGATCATCGAGGAACTCAAGCGGCGCGGTTTTCTCGCGAACAGCGGCAAGTACCTCGTCAGCACCGAGGCCGGCCGCGCCGTCCTCGAGATGCTCCCGCCGACCGTCAAGAGCCCTGCGCTCACCGCGCACTTTCAGCGGCAGTTGCGCGAGATAGAGCAGGGTGCCCGGAGCGTCGATCAGTTCGTGCAGGACCAGGTCGCGTTTGTCAGCGACCTCATCGGCCAAGCGAAAGCCGACCTCCCGGTAAACGAGCGCATTGACTGCCCAGCCTGCGGCGCGTTGTTCCGCCGTGTGGCTCGCAAAGATGGCACCGCCCACTTCTGGAGTTGCTCTGCCTGGCGGGAAGGTTGCAAGTTCACTGCGAACGATTTGGACGGGCAACCGAATCTAGAGCCGAAGCAGCAAGTTGCGGCATCTATAACAAAGTGAGTGCTAAAGGAAGCTTTTCGCGCGCAATTGGTTGCTGGACTGTGTAGAACTGCACATTTCAAAACTTATTGCTACATGCTGAAATATCTGCGCCGCCCCATCGACAACGTAAACTCTCAAAACGAGCCCTCTCATGACCGCAGCAACCGCCGCCGCCCAGCCGATTTCGAAGACCTTCACTCGCGCCCAGGTCGCAGACGCCCTCATCTCCGCAGGCAACGATTCGCGTTCGACCGACGCGGACATCCGCCGCCTGACGACCGTGCATTTCCACATGATCGCGCACGACATGGAGACAATCGACGGCGAGACGCTGGACGACGAAATGACCGTCAAGCTGTTGGACTATTTCATCTTCAAGCCGTAACAATCGCAGGGTCGGCCTTGGCCGACCGGCTCAGTTCCAAAGCCGCGTACCCTCCCGGGTCGCGGCTTTTCTGTAAGGGCCGAGTTCTGTGCATGGTGTTTGGGTTGTCGATTAGGTTGTCTACTAGGATAAGATCGCGGCATTCAAACACTTCGAGGAAACATGCAAACGATCACCATCGCGAATCAAAAGGGCGGGGTTGGAAAGACCACGCTTTCGTCACACCTGGCTTTTGCAGCTGCCGGGGCGAACATGCGTGTTCTCCTGGCGGACTTCGATCCCCAGGCCAGCCTTTCCCTCGGATGCAACGTCGTCGTTCCGGATCCTGCGTACCTTTCGACGATGGATCTCTTTGCCGAGCGGCCGGTTTCCGAGCCGCTCCAGCCGGTCGATGACCACATCAGCCTGATTCCGGCTGGCGATGAGGCCTTGTACGAGCTGCTGACGGCGAGCACGGACGTTGTCCTGCGGGCGCGTACGGCGCTGCGCTCGCTCGCATCGAAATTCGACCTGTGCGTGATCGACACGCCTCCCGAGCGCAATTCCTTGCTCGTCGGCGCGCTGGCTGCCGCCGACTTCGTCATCACGCCCATGACGCTCGGCCTGTACGAGCAGGGCGGCGTCGCCAAGTTGTTCAACACCATCCAGGGAACGCAGTCGGCTTTGAATCCCGATCTGAGGCATCTGGGCATCCTCTTGATGAAGACGAACGGCCGGAGCACAAAGGAGCGCGCGATGGTTCAGCACATGCGCTCCGAGTACGGAGACTATGTGCTTTCCGCCGAGCTGCCCGAGCGTGCCGCTGTGCGGCACGCGGTCAACACCCGATCGCCGGTCTGGGAGAGTCCTCGCGGTTCGAGCCACGAGAAAGCCGCGAAAGAGTGGCGTGACGCCTGCACCATGATCCTCAAGGAAATCTCAAAATGAATGCGGCTGTGAACCCCGCCTCTCACCCGCTCGGTCAAAGCATGGCCGATATGTTCAAGAGCGTTCAGAAGGCCGCACCGAACGAGGTGGACATCGGCTTGATCGACATCGCCGACCAGGAGCGCAAAGAGTTCGAAGACGAGCACAACAAACTTGCGGATCTCGCCGAGACCATCAAGATTCATGGCGTCATCCAGCCCGTTTTGCTCCGCGCGCGCCCTGCTGGTCGCTACGAGCTGGTTGCCGGCGAGCGCCGCTTGCGCGCCGCGAAGCTCGCCGGCTTGACCAAGATTCCGTGCCTTATTCGATCCCTCACCGATGACCAGGCCGTCGATGCCCAGTTCATCGAGAACATCCACCGCAAGAACCTCACGCAACTCGAAGAAGCCGGCCAGCTGAAGAAGATGCTCGGCGTGCTGAGCGGCGACCGCGCCGCGCTCGCCAAGAAGGTCCAGAAGAGCGAGGCATGGATCACCCAACGCCTTAACCTGCTCGATCTTCCTCCGCAGGCCCGGCGCCTCATCGACGAGGGAATCAGCTCCGATGTCACGGCGATCAACAACGTGCGTCAAATCGAGAAGGTCAACCCTGGTGCGGCCAAGGCTCTCGTCGACCAGGCCGCTGCCAAGCCGGGCGCTACCGCCTTGCGCAAGAAGACCGATGCTGCGAAGAAAGAAACCAAGGTGCACACGCTGCCGGGCAAGAGCCCTGCACCGGGCAAGCTGTCTGGCCCTGCACCATCGACCGCCACTCCGCGCGATCGTTCGATGGAGGAGCCGGGTGCCCCATCGGTGATGGGCGGCAGCATTTTCCCGACCGCGCCGATGAAGCCGCATGAGAAGGCGATTACTGCTTTAGTTGACGCTTCCCGTAAGCCGGGCGCAGTTGCGGTTACGATTGTCGCTACGGTTTCCAGTGCCGACCTCGAATTGGTCGTCAAACACGGTCAGGCCTTTTTTGATCGCGGCCTGGCAACGGAGGATCTCGCGCCGGCGCTCATCGCCGGACTCGCACGCAACGAGTTCGGAAAGGGGCCGGTCGAGTTGTTTAATCTCGCCGCGTTCCTGCTTGGGCAGGGCAAGGCGGAAAAATTTGAAGTTGACAAGGCGTTAGCCAAGATCATCACCGCGAAATGACGACCAAACTTTCCGAGACCTTGATGCCCCCCGACGAGTTCGAGGCGACGATGCTTTATTTCGTCGTCCGGCAGGGGAACAGCCGCGACATCGCGCATGCGTATCACGTTCTCGGAATGCCGGCCAGCACGATCGCCTCCCAGTACAGCTGCTCAAAGCAAAACGTCGTGAAGGTCCTTGCGCGCTTTGCTGCAGCGTACGAGCGCTACAACGCAGGCAAGCGCAATGCTGCCGCGAACGACGCGGCCGCCAAGCCGGCCGCAAAGAAGGTTGCCGCAAAGAAGGTGGCTTCCAAGCCAGCGGCGAAGAAGGCAGCTGCTAAGAAGGCCGCTCGATAAGACGCGGCGTCGAAGCAGTGACCACGCAACGCTCTTCGACCCGACCTTCTAGAGGCCTACATCGCGTTCGATCGGCCGCGGTCGCGATTCTCTTTTTTTCGGTCGCTGCGCTGCCAAGCGCGCATGCGCAAACATTGACTGCAATGACGTTCACCAGCCAGCCGACGATCCTTGCTCCCCAAGGAAAGGTGAAGTCGTGCGGCATCCATATTGTTGGCATTGCGGATCAACCAGGATCTGACACCGTCAAGGAAGCGTTCGACGGCTCGATCGGCCTCCATGTCCGAGACCCAGAACCGTTTGCATTGGTGAAGGCCATTCTCAAGCGAGGAGAACTGGCCCAGGGCTTCGAGGCATTCCAGAGCACCGGAAAGCAAATTGCCTGGTTCAGGGCCGCTGAAGGCGCGACCCTGCTTCCGAAGGACGGGCTTATTCCGTCAGAGACCCCCGGATATGAGATGTATGGCGCCGACCCGCTTGAGGCGATGCGTACGATCGTCGACGTCTCAATCGGAAAGCCGTTTCGTATCAGTTTCAAGGGCGGACCCGATCGGGAGCGCATCTACTCGGGTACTGCGGCACTGAGCGTGGACGCAAGGAAGGCCCTGCAGGGCTGCTTAGCGGAGTTGCTCGTTCGCTAGGCGTGCGCCGGCAGGCGTGACCGGCCTGCAAGCATTCCGCCGCCCTTCGGCGGCTTTGCCTAAAGTTTTCGAAGGCGCTGCCACGTGCAGAATGCCGGCCATGGAAGACAAACCTCGCTCGCTCGCCGCTGCCCTGATGGCTGCCCCACCTGCTCCTGCCACGCCCGAGCAGGCAAGTCGGGTCAGCGCGCTTGCCGACTCCGTGCGCAGCTTCGGAGAAGCTATGGCTCCCCTCGCTTTGCGGGCGAAAGAGCCAGACCCGCCGACTCCCGTCGAGTTGATGTGGACCGTATTGGAAGCCGCTCTGTACAGCCCAATCGCATTGCACTCCGACTACAACGCGCAACTCTATGCGTTTCGGAGCGCAGGAACGCAGTACGACCGGTACTGTCCGGTGTGCAAGGTGCAGACCCCATGGCTGGTTCGCGTGCCCACCGGCATCGATGGGCTAAGGTCTTATTTGGGAACTTTCAGCTACGCCAGTTTTTGCAAGAGGTGCGACAACAGTGTTGTGCACCACATGATCTCTATCGGCCGCCCCAAGAAAGAGGGTGAGTCATTCCGCATCGCGGATGTGCAGCTGATCAAACTAGGTCAGTGGCCTTCGTTGTCGGACTTTCACCAAAACGACCTGGGGCCCTACGAGAAGGTCACGACCAAAGAACAGCGGCGAGACTTCACCCGCGCAATTCAAGCCGCGGCGAGCGGTTTTACCGCAGGCGCCTGCACGTACCTCCGTCGGGTGCTTGAAAGCATCGTTGAGGAAGCACTAGCGACGAAGCGACAGGCGGGAGTTACCGCGGAATGGGAGGACGGCTACCGCGCCGCAAGGACCAACAAGCGCATGGAGATGCTGGCTGACCAGCTCCCGCCTTTTTTGCTCAAGAACAAGCGGCTCTATGCGCTGCTGAGCGAGGGATTGCACAAGCTCTCGGACGACGAATGCCAAGAGCTTTTCCCGAATTTGCGACAGGCCATCGAACTAATCTTCAAGGGCCGATATGACATGTGGCAGCGCAGGAAGCACGAGGAAGAGATATCTAAGTTCATCGCGCGGAACGATCCGAATGCTTGATTGCAGGGGCCCGCGCTGGTGAGCGTGTGGTGCCGTCCTGCTTGCTGTCAGCGAGAACGGATCCACTTCGGATCGGACAATGAACCGAACACCTTCCTCCAGATTGCGGTAGCGGCCTTGTAAACCACATAGCCGGCGATCAGCCAGCCGATTGTGCTGGGCCACCGCAAGAACGGGCTCGACTTCATGTTGGTGAAAACTTGCTGGGCACCGAAGAACCACACGACGAGCACGAGCCCAATCGTGTCGAACCAAAACCCGATTCGAAACAGACCAACAATCGGATCGATCGTCTGAGATAGGGTGCCTTTTCGTGCTCCGCATCCGCTACAGACGCTAGCGGAACTTGGCACTTGAGTTTTGCAGTATGGGCAGACGGGGCCGTGGGTTGAATTGCTCATGATTTCTTCGGAATACCTTCGGTTGGCGGGTTGCGGTTGGTCGCTAGAAACGTACCGATCGGAGCAGCTGAGGCCCGACGTTCACATCAACGACGTAGGGCGATTTCGCCGGCTCCATCGTCGTGACTTGCTCGAAGACCAGAACAGTTTTGGTCTCGGGTGCGTCCTGCTTTCCTACGTTGAATGTGAGCGTGCCGAGGGACTTTCCCACGCACACTTTGTTGGCTCGAGCCGCCGAGTTTTGCCCGCTACCTTCCCCGATGCCGGTAAGGAAGGTGACGCCTGAAGGCACGTCGATGGGTCGGTCGTTTTGCCAAGTCAATTTCGTTGCGGGCTTCGACACAAGCGCCAGCTCATTGAAGGTGCTCTGAGGCAGCTGGACCGCTTGCACCGTTTCATCCAGTGCTCTCGTTCCGTCTGGACATTGATCGTAGGGTCGGTAGGCCGGTTTCATGGTTGCCGGGGCGCCTTCCGGGCAACTCGGGAAGGGCTCTTTCGGATCCTTGGCCTGGCCTTCGATGAACTTCCGGATCGGGGGGTCACATTGAGGCTCTGCCGTAGCTCCGTTGGGGTTGGAGAGACACATCAAGACCCTGCAGCCGTAGTCGTCCGCGTAAGCCTGTCCCGTGAAAGTAGCCGCCGAAACGATGGCGATGGCACAGAGAGATTTCCTCACGATGAACTCCTCGGATGTTGTTTTGCGAGGTTGTATTTTAAGTTGTCTTTAAGGTTTAATGGCGTCGACCGGCGAGGCCGGTCCCGGGCTTTCAGCGCTGCGCGTCGAGCTCCTGCAGATCTCGACCCTGTCGGGCACCAATCCCTGACGCACGCGGCCCTGCAGGGCCGCTAAAACACCACCCCCCTGCAGATCCTCCGACGCCGGCGCCGGCGTCGTGCGGAGTCGCCTCGCTCCCAGCTGGTCACGTGTGGCTGATCTGCCCTGCGGTCCGCCTCTTTCCGACGCATAGCGCCATCCCTGCGCGTGCGCTCGTCCTCGTCCTCACCCGGTCCCTTCGCTTCGCTCTCGGGCTGCGGCCTCCGGTCGCTCCTCCCTCCCGCACCTGGCTGTCGCTGGCCATGCGTCGAGGCGGCTCCGAAGAGCAGATTTTTTCAACCACACCGAAAGGCCAGTCATGAGCGAAGCAACCACACAAGACATCAACATACTTTCCACCGCGGCCGTTCCTTCCGCACTTCCCGAGGCTCACCAAAGAGCAGACGAAGGGGCAGGGGAGACGGGATACCGGGGGATGTCGGCGACCTACTCGCCGGAAGACAACAAGCTGCGGCTGTATTCGGTCTCGCGCCTGAGCGCTGACCTTTACGCGCGGGTCAAGGGTGCGGGTTTCTCGTGGGCGCCCAAGCAAGAGGTTTTCGTGGCTCCGATGTGGACTCCAGGCCGTGAGGATCTGCTGATTGAGCTTTGCGGCGAGATCGGCGACGAAGATACGACGCTCGCGGATCGCGCCGAAGAACGCGCGGACCGCTTCGAGGAATACAGCGAGAAGCGCGGCGCGGATGCAAGCGCGGCGCGTGACGTTGTGGCGTCGATTTCCTCGCGGTTTGAATTTGGGCAGCCGATTCTTGTGGGGCATCACAGCGAACGCAGGGGCCGCAAGGACAAAGAGCGCATCGAGAACAACATGCGCAAGGCCGTGCGGATGTGGGACACGGCGCAGTACTGGGAAGCACGCGCCAAGGGCGCGAAGCGTCACGCCGCATACAAGCAACTTCCCGCCGTGCGTCACCGCCGCGTGAAGGGCCTAAGCGCAGATCTTCGCAAGCAAGAAAAAACGTTGAAGGAGCACGAGACGTTTCTGGCGCTGTGGCAGGTCCAAGGGCTGACGCTGGAGCAGGCCGTGAAGATCACGAACTACGACTATCTGACCGTCCAGCGCGAAGGCAAGGCTTACCCCGAGTCGCTCTATTCGCTGCTGACCGCTGGCGAGATCACGACCGACGAAGCCGCCGCCCTGGCCGTTAAGAAGCACAACAGCGGCGCGGCATGGTGCCGGCGCTGGCTGGGCCACTACGCAAACCGCATTGCGTACGAGAAGGCCATGCTCGATGAATCGGGCGGCATCAAGGCGGACGCCTTCGACATCCAGGTGGGCGGGCGCGTACTGGTCGATGGCGAATGGTTGGTTGTCAAGCGAGTGAATAAGTCGGGCGGCGCGATCAACAGCGTTTCGACGAATGCGCGATATGTGAAAGTGAAAGGCATCGAAGAGGTCAAGGGCTACGAAGCACCGACCGCAGAGGACGCAGAAAAGGTGAAGGCCGCGACGACCCTCCCGCCGCTGTGCAACTACCCGGGCGAAGGCTTCCACTCGATGACGAAAGCCGAATGGGATGCGACGCACAAGGATTACAAGGGTTCGCGCGAACTCGGCCAGGGTGCAGCCCGTTCCCGCTACGGCAGCGGCCGCCCCGACATCAAAGTAGGCGAGGGCGCCGAGCTGGTGGGCCGGCATCGTGTGCGGTCCGTCGTGCATCGTGGGGCCTTGGTCGCGGTCTATATCTCCGACGCGAAGCGCAAGGACGCGCCGCCTCCTGTGTCCGCTCCCGCTGATCCGGTTGTGCTGCCGGTCGTGCGCGACGTCACCGAGGCAGCTCGCCCGGTCCAACAGCCCGCGCAACCTACCGAGTTTGACGCGATGCGCGAAACGCTGCGCACTGGCGGCGTGCAGACCGTGACCGCGCCGCAGCTTTTCCCAACGCCCGCAGAGCTTGCCGAGCGCATGGCGCAAGAGGCCGGCATGCAACCCGGTTGCACGGTGCTGGAGCCGAGCGCCGGCACCGGCTCTCTGCTGCGCGCCATTGCTGCGCAGCTCGCGCCCGCAACGGCCCAGGTTGTCGCCGTCGAAATCAATCCGTCGCTCGTGGTGGCCATCAACAAGGCCTTTCCCGATGTGTCGACCATCTGCGGCGACTTCGTGCGTTGCGATCCGCGCGACCTTGGGCGCTTCGATGTGATTCTCATGAACCCGCCGTTTTCCAGCGCACAGGACATCGACCATATCCAGCACGCGAAGACATTTCTTCAGCCTGGCGGGCGACTCGTTGCGATCTGTGCGAACGGTCCGCGCCAACAGAAGGCGCTGCAGCCTCTCGCGGAGGCCTCGGGCGGGTTCTATGAGCCGTTGCCGGTTGCCACGTTCAAGGAGTCGGGCACCGGTGCGAGCACTGCGCTGCTTGTGATCGAAGGCTAATCCAGAGAACCCCGGGCGCGKGCCGCGCGCCCGGTTCCGAGAGCGCGTGCCGCGCTTTCCCCAAACCTTGAAGACCACCATGTTCGACTTGATATCGCGCGATGAATGCGCCGCTGACACTGACGGCGCCGCCGGCGAGCGCATCTCGGTTCTCTCTGCTGCGCAGCGTCGTGCGCTTCGCGAGGCTTTGGCGGGCAAGCCGCTTGCGCTGTGCTTCGGTTCGGGCGTTGATTCGACCGCGATGATCGTCGCCTTGCATGAGGCCGGCATCCGTCCTGATGTCATCACGTTCGCCGACACGGGCGGCGAAAAGCCGGAGACGATCGCACACATCGGCAAGATGAACAGGGTTCTCCGCCTCTGGTCCTGGCCGAGCATCGATGTTTGCAAAAAAGTGCCGAAGGCATCGACCGGCTACACCGATCTCTACGGAAATTGCATGGCGAACGAGACGTTGCCGTCGCTCGCGTTTGGCATGAAGAGTTGCAGCATCAAGTGGAAGGGAGTTCCACAAGATCAGTTCCTCAAGGGCGCGAAGACCGGACCAGGCGCACGCCCTGCGCATCCGCTATGGGTTGACACGCAGCGCGCAGGCTTGCGCATCGTGAAGCTAATCGGCTACGACTGCGGGAAGGCGGATCTGAAGCGCTCCAGGAGCGTCAAAGACGCTGATGCAGACTTTGACTATGCCTATCCGCTGCAGCTGATCGGATGGACGCGCGGCGACTGCGTCCAGGCCGTCACATCGGCTTTGGGCGCTGACATGGTGCCGATCAAGTCGGCGTGCTTCTTCTGTCCTGCATCGAAGCAATGGGAGCTGTACTGGCTTGCAGCTCATCACCCAGAGTTGATGGAGCGCGCGCTTGAGATGGAGCGAAACGCGCTGACGGGACGGCACAGCCGATTCGACGAAGTCGAGTTCGGAGCCTCGTGGGAAGACATGGTGCGAAACGCGGACAGCTTCCCGAGCAGCAACACAACGGTAGGTCTAGGCCGCAGCTTCGCGTGGAATCAATGGGCGCGCGTGAATGATGTTGTCGATGACGATTTCAAGGTCGACCGCTCGAAGCGCTATCGCTTCATCGCAAGCGCCGATGCAATGCGCGGTTCGGACAACGCGCTAGACGCGCGCACGCCTCGCATGCCGTGAGGCCTCATGACTGCCGCTCTCGCGGCAGGCGCTCAACAGGGGCCATCGTCCCCTTTCGCCGCGCTGCTTAACCCCATGCATGCAGCGATCACGCCAAGACATGAATGGCGGTGTGGCTTGCTGTTCCCTTCAACGTAGCACGTCGTTCTAGCAGTCAAGGCCTGCGCGTTCGTCGATGGACGAACGCTTGCGGCCGCTGGCCGTCTTCGAGCCCTGACAACTGCGCTGCGCCGTGCAGGTGCCGGTACCCGGGCAATCCCGCCCGATTCACGGAGCCGACCATGTCGCAGTACTTTCTTCCCTTCAATTCTTCCAACGTCCTCGATTCCTCGGTCCTCATGGTTCGCGACGTCGCCGGCGACTACCGTCCCGCCGACGCGGCAGAGGTGCTGCAGGCAGCACAGCTCGTTCTCAAGCAGCAGCTTCGCGGACAGCCGGTCATGGACTCACCGACGGTTGTGCGCCAGTACTTGAAGATGAAGCTGAGCATGCTGGAGCACGAAGTTTTCGGAGTGCTGATGCTGGACTCACAAAATCGCTTGATCGAGTACGTCGAGCTGTTCCGCGGGACGGTCAATCAAACCTCGGTCTACCCACGTGAAGTGATCAAGGAAACCCTGGCGCGTAACGCGTCAGCATTGGTTATGGTTCATAACCATCCATCAGGAAATAAGGAACCGTCACGTGCCGACGAGCAGTTGACCAAGACATTGGCGGCAGCTCTAAAACTCGTAGACATCCGAGTCCTAGATCACCTGATCGTTGCGGGCGACGACATGCTGTCGTTCGCCGAGCGCGGCCTGATTTAAGCAGGGGGCATCGCCCCCTTTTTTGCTTCGCCTGGCCGCGCCTGCGCGCTGCGCTTGCCCGGTGCCCGCCGGGCCCTGTTGACCAGGCGTGCCGATGGCACGCAGAGGCGCTTGCCGCGCGGCGGTTTCGACGCCATCGGCCGGCTGGTCCGTGCTCCCGTTCGCCCGTGTTCTTCGCTGGATCCGGTGAAATTTGCTCCCCCGATTGCTGGCGACCGGCTTCGCCTGCAAGGGGGTCTTCATAACGCTGCGCGTTACGAACGCTTCCCCCTTGCTCACCAGTCCTCGCGTGCGCCGCATGTCACCGGGCGAAAGAACTCAGGAGAACGGCGGCCAGCGCTGAGAAGCAGGCCGATGCGATCGAAACCCTCATTGAAGGGCTCTTGAATCTAGGAGCCCGGCACCACTGAAAACGCAAAGGAACAATTTCATGAGCCTCTCAAATCCCCGTTCGGTCAACCGGTTCGCCGTGGGCGATGCCGTCACCTACACAAACCCTCAAGGCGTCAGGTTCGAAGGGAAGGCCGTCATTGGCATCGATGAATCTACTTGCGCTCGCGAAAGCGGAGAGCCTTGCTACTTCATCGCGCCGACAGATACGCCTTGGATCAGCTTCGAGGAAAGCGCGCTTTCCTTCGCGAACGCCGCCACCATCGCCAAGACCATTGAAAGCTGAACGTGACCATGACCACCAATCCCACGACCTTGATCGCACCTCTTGTCGATATTGCGGAGGCACTGACCCGCTTTGTGTACCCGGGCGACAGCCGTGATCGCTACGGCCTGTATCTCGACTGGGCCGCTGAGTTCGACGCCAGTTTCAAGACGCGCGCCGAAGCAGGCAGCGAGCCGGGGGAGACCTACTACGAAGACGTTGACGCCTTCGCGGTCGCCAAGGCCAAGGCGCACGGCTTCGCTGCTGCGGACACCTTCGTCAACGGCAAGGCCTACACCGAAGGCCAGCTCGTCGCGGCTGTGCGGTGCAGCGAGGAGCTTTTCGAAGCCTACGCCCGAGCGGATGAGGCCAACGGTGGCGGTTCCAGAAGCATCGACTGGTCTTCTCTGGACTACGCGAAGGAACTGAGCTGCACGGCGCTTTCCGCAGCAGACCGAGACGAAATCAACGAGCGTTGCGCCCGTGACAACGGCATCGGCATCGAGACATCCGAGCACCCCTGAGCCGAATTACTCGCGCTCCCATCTGGCGCACGCAACGTGCTTCATGGATTGGGGCGCGCTCGACGCTTTTTTCTCCGAGAGCGTCCGATGCGATGCGCGCTGCACAAACGCGCGCGGCCATAAATGCGAGTGCTCGTGTGCCGGAGAAAACCACGGGGCAGGGTGGACTTCTGATGCTTCCGGGTTGTTCACCCGCATGACCACCAGGCCGGCGTAGCCGGCCGCGCCTTCAGTCCGCTTTTCTATACGCAAAGCGAGGCCGGTCGCGTGTTGCCTGTTATGCAGGCAATGTGGCCGGAAGCCGCATGGGGCCGTCCCCTTGACCTCCCCATCCCGGCAAAACTCACAGCGTTATCCACAGAAACGTGGCGCAACTTGCTGCCTTCGTCCCGGGCAGGAATGGCGGTGCGCGATCAGTAGCGCGATTCGACCTCGAAAGATAAATGCCCTTCCTATCTCACTGTGAGGCGATCACCGCCCAAGAAGGAGAAATCAATTGAAGTTCGACATCGAAAAATGGCCGCGCTCGCTCGCGCTCCTCATCGCCACCGCCGACGATAAGCCGAAAGGCGCGGCCATCGTCTTCGGCTTCGCGCTGAGCATGGTGAAGCTGCTGGCTCTTTAGAAAAACGGGCGCAGCGGCGCGGGCTCAGTGCTCGAAGTGCGCCCGCTGCTGCGCCCGCCATTCCCAAGGCGCTACCGGCGAGGCATCGGCCCAAAGGCCGCGCCGGCTGCTACGCGCGCCGGCTTCAACATCAAGCAACGAGCGGTCGACCAGGTAGGCGCGGTACACCCACGCCATTCCGGCTCCAACCATCGCGCGGTTCACGCTACGGCCGTCAACAAGCACAGTTCCGATGGTCCTGCCGTACCTGTCTTTCCCGTTCTCACGGATGGTGACGGCCTGGCGGAAGACGTACTCGCTCAGCGTTTGACGCGATCGCATCCCGAACGGTTGCTTCTTCTCCGGCGCGTCGATCTCTGCGAGCCGCACGCGCACGGGTTTCTGGTTCATGAGTACATCGATGGTGTCGCCGTCGAGCACGCCGACGACTTCGCCGTTGAAGTCAGCGCGCGCAGCGCATGACGCAAACACAAATGCAGCAGCAAGCATCGCTTGCATGGCGCGGTATTTCACTCTTCGCTCCCTCGAAATTGACCGCGACAAGGTAGCACAGGACGCTCAACAAGGACGGCGGCGGCCGGTCATCGAGTACCTCGATGCTTCCCCTTGGCCGCGAGGCTTATCCCGTGCGCGGCGTAACCGCGCCTCCCTGAAAAGACCAACAGCCAACAGCCGAGCAGCCTTGATGTGTCGCGTCCTGCGGCGCGAAGTGGCGCTCGCCGCGCGGCGGTTTCGTTTGCCATCGGCCCGCTGTCCCCAAGACAACCGTTTTCATGAGTTCTTTCGCTTCATTCCGGTGAATTTGCGCCCCTGCTGCCGGCGGCCGGCTTTCGCCTGCAAGGGGGTGTTCATAACGCTGGGCGCGTTACGAATGCTTCCCCCTTGCTCCCCCGTCCTCATGGGCGCCGCATCTCACCGGGCGAAAGAACTCAGGAAAACGGCGGCCAGCTCGGGTAGGAGGCCAATGCCAACAAAACCCTCTACAGAAGGGCTCTGAATCTAGGAACCCGGCGGTTGTTTAAGTCAGTCAACTTTTTTTCAAGGAACAGTCATGCAAGCATTTGAAGTTTTGTCGTCGTTGGGTGGTGTTGCGTCGGTTGCGGAAGAAGTCCGTGAGGTGGCAGGGGGCGTCAGCATCGTGGTGCCGTTGAGCCGCTTGTTTCTCTCGCCGCTGAACGTGCGCAAGGTGCGGAACTCGGGAAGCATTCCCGAACTGGCGGAGATGATCGAAGCCGAAACCCTCCTGAACCCGCTGTGTGTGGTGGCCGAGGAAAAGCAGAACGTGCTGACCGGGCGCTATGGCGTGGTTGCCGGTGGCCGTCGTCTGCAAGCCCTGCAATATCTTGTCGAGCAAAAGCGGTTGGCTGCGGATTCGCTGATCACGTGCAAGGAGTTCCACTCTGCGCGTGCTGTGGGGGTGAGCCTGACTGAGAACGTGGCTCAGGAGACGATGCACCCGGCAGACATGGCCGAGGCGTTCAAGCGGCTAGTGGACGAGGGCAAGAGCATCCCGCAGATCGCGGGCCGGTTTGGCGTCTCTGAGTTGACGGTCGAGCGTCGTTTGAAGATTGCCAACCTCGCGCCGATGTTCCTGCAGTTGTACCGGGATGGAGAGATCGAGCCGAAGCAACTGCAAGCGCTCGCGCTGACCAATGACCACGGCAAGCAGATCGCCGCGTGGGAGTCGCTGCCTGCGTACCGTCGCAGCGCCTATCACCTGCAACAAGCCCTCACCGAAAACGAGATGCAGGTGACCGACTCGCTCGCTCGCTTTGTCGGTTTGGAGGCATACGAACAAGCCGGGGGCGCTGTGCGTCGTGACCTGTTCGGTGACGCCAATGCCGTGTTCCTGCAAGACACCCAACTCGTGCAGAAACTGGCTACCGAGCGGTTGGAGCAAGCCGCCGACCAGATTCGCGGTGCCGGCTGGAAGTGGGTTGAGGTTCGCCAAGAATTCGACTACCAAGAGCGTGCGCGTTTCACCCAGATCCATGCAAAGGCTGCGAAGCCCTCGGATGCTGAGAAGGCAGGCATGGACGACCTGGACGAAAAGCTGCGCCTCCTGCAGGAGCAAGTCCGCGCCATCGAGGACATGGCGGAAGCTGCAGACCGTGACATGACGGAGGCGGAATCCGAGCAAGCCGACGCCCTCGAAAAGCAGATCGAGGAGCTTCAAGATATGCGCTCGGAAATGGACGAGGCGTTGATCCAGTGGGGTCCGGTGCAGTTGAAGACCGCTGGCGTGGTTGTGACCATGGGCCACGGCGGCGAACTTCGCATCGTTGAAGGCCTTGTGCGGCCCGAAGATCGAAAGGCTCAAGGCGGTTCCGCTGCTGGCGCTCCCGCTGGCGCTGTGGAGAAGGCCAAGCCCGCTTTCTCCGAGCGCTTGATGCACAGCTTGACCGCTCACCGTACCGCCGCCGTCGCTGCTGCGCTCACGGACAACCCGCATGTTGCGATGGTCGCTTTGCTGCATCGCCTCATCACGTCCCCAGACTATTCCTCCGGCGAGTCGCCTGTTCGCATCTCGCTCACGGATGCGGACCATCGTGTGAATCAGCTTGCGACTGACTTCGCAGAAACGCCCGCCGCCGCAACCCTTGAATCGGCTCGTGAGCGTTGGGGTTCGAAGCTTCCCGCTGATTCCGGCGCTCTGTTCCGTTACCTGCTCGCACAAGATCAGGGCACCCTCGCCGAGCTTCTTGCGCTGCACGTCGCACGGTCTTTCGATGCGATTCGCGGTCGTGAAAGCAACAGTCGCGGTTTTGATGTGACGGATGCAATCGTAGACGCTCTTGGCGTGGACATGGCTGACTGGTGGACCCCGACCCCGGCGCACTACCTCGACAACGTGCCCAAGGCCAAGATGATCGAAGCCGTTACCGAAGCCTGCGGCGAAGCTGAGGCGCGCGACCTGCTCAAGATGAAGAAGGGCGAGGCAATCGCCGCCGCTGCCGCGAAGCTCGATGGCAAGCGTTGGTTGCCGAAGCCGCTGCACGCTCCGATCGCGAAGGCCAAGGAAGCAGAAGACGAATCTGACGCCGAAGCCAACACCGACACCGAATGACTGGCCGGCGCCTCGCGGCGCCATCCTTGACCGGGCCTCGGCCCGGTTTTTTTTCGTCGAGCCGCGCGCGGCTCGTGACTTGGCCAGGCCCTGCCCGGCATTGCATCGACGAGAAGGGGAAAGTTTTCCCTTCTCGAAAAAACGCTCCGGTCCAACAAGATCAAGAGCTTGCGCACCAACTATGACTGACGTGCCTGCCGCTCACGTTCAAAGTTGCTGCGCCTTTCCGGGGACGGGCGCAAAGTTGCTGCCTTCGCGAACAACCGCTATCCGGAAGGCTCCTACAGCCGGTTGGGGCCCTGAGCCGAAGTTCGGGCTATTGCCAAAGCGGACGTTCAGCGTTCGCCAACGTGCTCACCCGTCAATTGGGCCGAAGGTCCGCCGTAGACGCCTTGTCCAACGGCAGCGTGACCGTAAAAGTGCTACCCTGCCCGGGTCCGGCGCTCTCTGCCGCCACGTGGCCACCGTGCTGCTCGACAATGCCTTTGACCAGCGCAAGGCCGATGCCCAACCCACCTTCGGCGTTTGCATGTGAGACTCCCTGGACGAAAGGCTCAAAGGCTCTACGGAGCAGAACGTCGGTCATTCCCACGCCGTTGTCCTTAACTTCAATTCGCACAACCTCTGCGTCGTCGTTCACTGCCACTTCGATATGCCCTCCGTCCGGTGTGTACTTGACTGCATTGGTCACCAGATTGACGACGACTTGGGTCAGCCTGGTGGCATCTCCGCGAACGCGCGTACTGCGGCCAGCGAGGCGAACGTGCAGAGTGTGGTCATGTGCATCGGCCGCCGAACTAACGGACTCGACGGCCCGACTCACCAGAGCATCGAGGTCAAGGTCGACTAGGTCAAGTCGCACCTTTCCTCGCGTGACTCGGTTGACATCAAGAAGGTCATCAATCAACCGTGCCATGTGAACGACCTGGCGCTCGACGATGTCGACGAACCGCGTGGCCTTTGGCTTATCCACGAGCCGCTGCAGGACTGCCATGGCATTCTTTATGGCGGCCAAGGGATTGCGCAGTTCATGAGAGAGCACAGCAATGAACTCGGAAATCTTCTTACTTTCATACTCGAGAGCTTCCGCGCGCTTGGTTGCGGTGGTATCACGCACAATGCGGACAAAGCCCTTGCACTTCTTGTTGCTGTCGAGAACGGCCGTGGTCGTTATCTCTGCCGAAAACGCAGAGCCATCCGCTTTGCACCGTGTGGCCACGATGGTGGTAGTCCCAGGGATGAGGGCCGCCGAAATTTCGGCTTCAACCTTGCCTGCAAGGCGGTCCTCAGCAAGATAGAACATTGACACGTCTCGACCAATGACCTGCTCAGCCGCATATCCAAATACCCGCTGAGCTCCTAGATTCCAGGTCTGAACGCGGCCGTTCGGGTCCAAGAAAAACATTGCATGGTCTCTGACGCCGTCGACCAGGAGACGTAGGCTCTCCTCCCTTTCGCGCAAGGCCTCTTCGTGTGCCCTGCGTTCCGTCAGGTCACGCGTGACTTTTGAAAAGCCAAGCAGTTCACCTCCCTGTCCTCGCAGCGCCGTGATGACAACGTTCGCCCAGATGCGCGTGCCGCCCTTCCTGAGGCGCCAGCCTTCGTCCTCGAAGCGACCATCTGCAGCAGCCCGTCGAAGTTCTTCTTGCGGCCAGCCAGCAGCAAGCGCAGCCGCTTCGTAAAATATGGAGAAGTGACGTCCGACAGCCTCTTGGGCGGTGTAGCCTTTGATGCGCTCGGCACCCAAATTCCAGCTCGTGATTATCCCTTGAGGGTCCAGCAAGAAGATGGCGTAGTCCTGGGCCGAATCCACCAGGAGCCGGAGCGTGCGTTCGCTGTCACGTATGCGTTCCTCGGCGCGGCGGCGCTCTGTCAAGTCGCGCGTCACCTTGGAAAAACCAAGCAGGGCGCCGTTGGGGCTCAGCACCGGCGTGATAACGACGTTGGCCCAGAACTGAGAGCCATCCTTGCGCACTCGCCACCCTTCATCCTCGAGCCGCCCGTCCATCACGGCCCGACGCAGCTCTTCTGCTGGCCAGTCGCGGGCGAGAGCTTCGGGCGGGTAGAACGCCGAAAAGTGCTTCCCTATGATTTCGTTGGCTTGGTACCCTTTGATGCGTTCCGCGCCGGCGTTCCAAGACGCGACATGCCCCTCCGGCGTTAGCAGGAAGATGGCGTAGTCAAGAACGGTCTCGACAAGACGTCGAAAAATCTTTCCGTCCTCGGCTTCGACAACCTGAAGCAAGGAGAAGGGCGAGTGGAGCTCGCCGTCATCCGGAAGACCCAACGTAGGTAGTGCTTTAGTGGGCTCCATTGTGCGGCCATATTACGGCACAGAAGTAAGTCCGCAGTCCCCGAATCAGGGTTTACCCGCTTCGCGTTGCCGATATGGCAGAGCACTCAGACGCTCGAGTTCTTGGCCTATCGCTGTGCTTCCAGGCGAGTGGCTTTTTTTGTGACACCTTTCGAATGTCGGCTTCCAAGCGAAGTGGCCTCCCATCGGCGAACGACGGGTTCTGGCCGAGATGAGTCGAACGTACTCCGACCTTAGTTCATCGGCGGCGCCGGCAGAGTCGGCACCACATGGCTGTAGAAGTAGCCGACCGCCCTCCAGGTAGCTTCCCACTGCGTCGCTGCTGTGAGGACCTCTTCGCCCTGATAGAAGATGCTTCGATGCCTTTGCTCGAACTCTGCGAGACCGTGAGGGGCGACGATGGTCCACATCCGGTCAGCGGTTTTCCAGTAGCGCCAGGTTTCGAGGGATGACGTCTTGCCGCCATACCCCAACGCCAGCCATCGCCTCTGATGCCCGTCCGCGTCCATGCTCATGGGTGAACCTCTAAATCTTGCCGGAGGTCATGTCCGACCGTCCGGGGTTGGCCGACTGTAGCCCGTCGCCCGGTCGCCGCGATGGGCCCCACGGCGGTCGTCCGACCTTCTCAAGGACGGACATTCAAGCGCGCTTGCCTGCTATTTGATTTTCTCGAACTGAAGAGGTACAGCGGAAGAAAACTGGTACGTCGCAAAGCCATTCTCAAGGTCTTGAAAACCAACTTCGATGCGCTTCTTTGCCGAGGCCGCCTTCACGAAGCTGGCGGAATCTTGCAAGACGACCCTTTCAGGCCAGTTCTTGACGGGAAGGGCATGGAAGTCGATTGCCGCGTCGCTATCGAATCGAATCTTCACTATGCACCCTTCGGGTTTGCAGTCGAGCGCCCCGGCCTTCGGCAACCTACGTTCAATGCCCAAGGCGACCACGACCGGCTTCGCCGCCGGCCTTTCAACCGTCAGGTATCCAAAATTCGTTTGCTTCGTGGAAGCTGGGAGCGGGAGCGTGTTGCGACTCATAAGGTTTGCTTCAGGATGAGGCTTTCCCGACATCAGGTCCGCCCCTTGCCCATAGGTCCACGCCTGCTGTGTGGGAAAACTCTGCTCCGCAAAAGCATGTGCGGACCATGCAATGGCGACAACGGCGATCCTGGTGGCGATACGAGGTCGATGGGTACAGGTCGTCAATCTCGCGATTTGCATGTCAAGAACTCCGCGTTGGTTTTGGGTTTGGCCGCATTGTGCCGATACGGCGAACGGCCGGTTGTGGCCGGCGCCGGCTGTTGACCGTGTGCTGCCGCTACGTTACCAGGCCATGCTCCCGGAGACCGGAGAGCCAAGCCTCGCCAAAGAGCGCAACGCAATTGTCTCCGAGGAGCACGTCGTCGAAGAACGCCAGCATCGACGCAGCCACGATGCGGGTATCGCCACCATCGGTGTCCTCCTGCAGCACCGCGCCGCTCTCGTCATACCTGAAGACGAAGCCGCTAGGGTCGCTCGCAAATTGAACAGTGCGTTCGTCTGAGCCGGTTTGAACTGAGCTGAGGGAGGAAATTCGAATCTCGTCGAGACTTGACCCTCCCCAGCGGCAGAGAAGGTCCACATGGGCGTCGCTCAAAGGCCAGGGCCTTTGCCTGCTAAACGCGAGGACTTCTGCCTCGGAGGGAGGCGCCACGAACCTGCAGAGCGCCGGCTTTAGGAACCCCGAATCGAGCGCATTTTTTAGCTTCTGGAATCTCATCAGAGGGAAGTCCTCAACGTCTGGTGTTGGCCGAACTGTGCCACACGCTGTCGGCAGCTCAGGCCGTTGTGCGCGAATTCCGCCATTTGGCCCATAGGGCGCCGATGAGCTCGGTCGTGATTCCGGTTGTAGCCATTGCATGCCCCACAAAGACGACGGCTCGGTAGCTGCGTTCGTTGATTAGGAGGGGGCGATTCTGCGAGGCGCCATGCAGCCAAGTGGCGAGGTCGGGTATCCAGTGCAGGATGACCAGGAATGCCAGCAAGGCTGCGGCCCTTCGCACGAATCCTTGCCAGTCCGGCAGCGGATAGGCGATAGACGTCTGTCCAGCCTCCGTTCGATTGCGTCTAGAGGCCGCCCACGCGAACCCGCACAGGAGCAAACCGATTGCAATGCCAAGCATGGAGCCGAAAGCGGAGGCAGCAATCATGCGAATCTCGTTGGACGTTGCGTCAAATGGTGCGGTCACGGCGAAGGTCCGGTCCTGGCCGCCTGCAGGCGGTCAAGGCGTCTTGGGCATGTATCCCCGCATCGTCGAGTTGAAGATGGAGCTTGCTGCTTGTCGGTCGGGCTTGGTCACCATCAAGGCGCTCTGAATCTTTCGTGGCGTGACGTGGCCGACGTACAGGAACATCGCTTCGCCCTGGACCTCGGCGACGTAGGAGGTCTCCAGTGCGTTGCCTGCGGAATGCATTTGGACGGTCCGACGCAGCGTCTCAACCCTTCCAGGGTACTGCTTTTCGTGAGCGGCGATTCGAGCATCCAGGTTGTTCGCCGCGACAGCTTCAGCCTTGTCATGGGCAATCACCAGGAACTGCACGCTGACGATGAGCGACGCGCCCAGTTCCTCCGAATGAAAGGCGACCGCAGCCGGGTCAGGGTTCGCGTACTGCCTCCAGTGGTCCGGAAGCTCGAGCATGAATTCGTTGTACGGATAGCGGTGCATCTGGCTCATGGTTTTTCGTGCGAATGTAGCCAAGGGTCAGACGCCGCTGCCAACACCTCGGAACAAAACTGGAAGGTCGTGACGTACTTCCGCTGTTGGCCGCATTTTGCCGGTCGCAGGGACGCTCCATCGATGGCCACCCGCGATGCAGGAGTTTCTTGGTGCCTCGCGCTCAAAGCATTCTGAGGGTCGCACCCCGGAGCAGCCCGGCATCCTCATCGGCTTTGTGTGATGGCGTCCGCCCGTGTCGGCAGCCCGGTGGCCGGCGCGATAGGAGCGCGCGCTGGCGGAGGATTGGGCATACGGTGCACAACCGCGGCCACCAGGTCCTTCATGCCGGACGCAGGAAACTGGGCTGCGTAGTCTTGCGCAGCCTCCACCAGGTTGTAAACGGGCGATTCAGGAGTCGCTGAGGCGAGTACCGGCGCCGCCTGCGGCTGCACAAGGTATCCAATGATTTTGCGGGGGTCCGTTCCTGGCGCGCTCAATGTATCAACGATCACGGCGTCCATACTCCGGCCGGTGCGGTCACTCTCTATGGTCGCACTTGCGCGAAGCCAGTGTGCATATCTGACGGCGTCGACAAGGCCAAGTTGGCTAGCTGCGTAGGAAAACTCAGGCTGCGTCGCGCGAAGAAAGGCAGCCATGTCAGGCGAAGATCTCAGGAACGATGCGCCGTTGAAGTCCTTGCCGCTGAGGAGTGCACTCGTCAACACGTCTCTCGCCAATCCATTTGACGACTCCCGGATCGTCGCCATGATCTCCGCCTGCTTCTGAGCCGGAGCGCTGGCTATAAGATGGGCCAATTCCTGGTAGTAGGAATCAGGAGGGAGTGCGCCGGCCTTGAAAGCCTGCCGCAACACTGATTCAGTCTCCGGAAGGTAGCCCATCCTTGCGTAATGAACAGCCGCTTGGGCTGCAATTTCTTTGTCGGGGTCGTTGGCCAGCACCTGCAAGTCGAGTTCAATCTCGGCATTGGCGCCAGTCGAATTGTCGCTATTGTGAAGCCCTGCCAACAACCGGGGCACTATGACCTTCTCATCGCGACTCAGCCGCCCATCGCTCAACAACCTTCGCACCGCCTGAAACGATTGCAGCGTCACGGGAACGCCTTTGAAGTAGATCTCCTCCAAAGCGGCTCTGCCCTCCATGCCCGTCTTTGGCTGATAGCTCGAGAGTGGATTCGCCCTTTCCGCTAGAGACTGCGCTTTCGCGATTTGCCTTTGAGGGCCGGTGACGGTGTCCCCGGCCTGCACCAAAACGAATTCCTCAGTGCCACATTCCGCTCCGATCTGGCGCTCGGCAGGAGTACGGAGGTCGATAGCCCGGGTTCCGGTAAACGGTTCTCCGGCGGCGGAAGGACCAACGTAGGCGAGGAGCCCAAATACAAGGGCGACCGGCGGGATGAGGTTTTTCATGCGTCCGTTCTGAAGGCCCGGTGATGGCTGCGGATTCAACCGGTCGATGCAACACATTCGCTGAACATCTCAGCAGGTGTATGGAAGCCGAGCGTCTTGCGCGGCCTCTCGTTCAATTGTCTCGCGATCGCGTTGAGTTGAAGCTGTGAGAACCCTGAGATGTCCATGCCCTTCGGCATGTACTGCCTGAGCAATCCGTTCGTGTTCTCGTTGCTTCCGCGCTGCCATGGGTTCTGCGGATCACAGAAGTACACCTGAATGTCGGTGGCCAAGGTGAACTTCTTGTGAGCGTGCATCTCGGTGCCTCTGTCCCAGGTCAGTGACTTGTAGAGCTCCTGTGGCAGCTTGCGGGCGTTCTTGATGAGCGCGTTGACGACGGTCTGAGAGTCCTTGCCGTCCAGCTTGACCAACATCACGTATCGCGTCTGGCGCTCAACCAGCGTGGCGATCTGGCTATTCGCGCTTCCAAAGAGCAAGTCGCCTTCCCAGTGGCCGGGAACTGCTCGATCTTCGACCGTGGCTGGCCGCTCGCTGATGGAGATGGCGTCGGCGATTCTTCCGTGGACGTCTGTCTTCTGCGTGTACTGACGTGAGCGGCGCATGCCCCGAGTGCGCCTGAGATGCTGCAACAGCTCCTTCTTCAAGGCCCCGCGGGCTTGAATGAACAGGCTGCGGTAGATGGTCTCGTGGGACACGTGGGAGGTCTCGTCGCTCGGGTAAGTATGCTTGAGCCAACCGGCGATCTGCTCCGGAGACCATTGCATTCGAAGCTTCTCAGTGACGATGCGCGCCAGGTCCCGGTTCTCGGCCAGCCTGCAGCGCTTGGGTCGACGAGCCCGGTCCCAGGCTGCCTGGTCAGCCTGCGTCGCCCGATAGCACCCTGAACCACCATTGCGCTTGAKCTCGCGGCYGATGGTGGATGGAGCTCGCYCGAGGATYAACGCGATCGAGCGAATCGAGAARCCRGCCGCCATGGCACGCGAGATCTCCTCGCGCTCGGCCAGTGTCAGCGCCAYCGRTGARCGSCTTCGCTCMGGYGGYCGAATGCCGCCSGTACGSGACAGGATCTTCTGTACSGACGTGTGTGSCCGATTGAACAGWTGAGCRATCTGATGSAGGGTCCATCCCTGCCTCCATCGCTCCCACATCAAYGCCTTCTGGCTGTCTGTGTAGTAGGTTCGCGTCCGGTAAGCCATCTGCAACACTCCTTCTGCCTACGGCAGTCATCAGTGTGTTGCATCGACCGGTTGAATCCGCAGCCGCCTACTGTCCTTGGCCCCGCATGCAGGGGACGGCTACGACGCGAGCAGGGCCCACACCCAGTATGCCCCGATACCCATCTGCGCCAGAAACGCGAGGAATCGAGCATTTACCGCAGGGACGCTCAGTGACCACAGATGTACGCTCGACTGGACGAGGCGAGCGGCCAAGAACCAAGGCGCGAGACCGTCGGTCACGCCGGTTCTGTCGGTGGCAATAGCGACGAGCAGAAGGCCGCCGAATACCGGTATGCCCTCAAGGCAGTTGGCGTGCGCTCTACCGAGCCGTTGCATGAACGGTGACAGATTTGAGTTGTCAGGTTGGAACTCATTTGCCGCGACCGCTCCTTGCACAACCAGGCGGCTACGAAGAGCCTCCATGAGGACGAGCAGTAGTAGCGACCAACCGATGAAGCTGGTCAAGACGAATGCAGACATGCTTGGCATTTTTCTAGCTCCTCACGATTCCGCGAAGTCAGCAGGATAGCCGGCAGTGGAGACCTAACGGGCCGCAGCGCTCGACCGTCCGTTCCTGGCCGTTTGCGGCGGATGATGGCTATGTACGGTAGGTCGCCCCAGACGGGGACCAATCCACCTTCGTCCAGTCACCATCCGGAACGAAAGCTTCCATGCCTTCCTTCGCTATGGTCGTGGCCAACACGCTGGGATTCTCACTCAGCACCCCGCTGGCACCGGCACGAGCGCCGCGGTCGGTCAAGATGACCCAGTACGGGTAGCGTTCAAGTTGCGCACCATCGGACCGACAGACTTCAACCCTCCCGTTGGCGGCATAGCCAACGAAATAGTTTCCGCCCTCGTAGTTTGAGCTCTCGCGCTCCTCGATGTCACTGACCGGCAGGCGTGCCATGACGCGGCGTGCGACCTCTTCAAACGGTGCGTCGCCGGTCGAGTCACGAAGGAACAAAACGATGTGCATGCTTTGGGATAGGCGATGAAGGGTCAGAATTCGTCGAAGTGGGAGCGCAGAACGACGGTCCGGTTTTGGCCGCATCCTGCCTGTCAGATGATAGGCTGCGTACGCTCGCCCAGTTCGCGGTTTCCCGAGGAGCGTGGGGCGTCGGCATTGAGGACAAGTCAATGGGTTTGGACAGCCGCATCATCGTTTCGCTCGACTTCCCTACCGCCGCATCGGCGGCGGACCTCGTGAAGCAGCTAGGTGCAGCTGCTACGTTCTACAAGGTAGGCCTGCAGCTGCTGACGGCCGCAGGACCTTCGGTCGTCCGCGAGCTCGTAGACGCAGGGAAAAGCGTTTTCTTGGACCTCAAGCTCCTGGAAATCCCAAGCTCGGTGGCGGGCGCGGTCACCGCAGCCGGACATCTGGGTGCTTCGATGGTGACTGTGCACGCCTCAGGCGGTTCCGCCGTGCTTCGCTCGGCAGTTCAGGCCGCGAGCCAGTTCCCTCAACTGAAGATTCTTGCGCTCACCGTCATCACCAGCATGAGTGACCGGGATTTGGAAGAGGTAGGCGTCGCCTCGACGGTTCCAGAGCAAGTCGCACGACTGGCCCGCCTTGCAGCCGCTGCCGGTTGCCATGGCGTTGTGTCGTCACCATTGGAAGCGAGGCTGCTTCGCGAGGTCCTGCCGCCGGGTGCGCTTATCGTGACCCCAGGCACGCAGCTGTCGAGCGATGCCCAAAGCGACCACGCGCGAGCTGCGACTCCCGCGCAGGCAATCGGGGCCGGCGCGACGCACGTGGTCATCGGTCGCCCTATATCGCGTGCCTCGAATCCCGCTGCCGTGTTCGCCGCAGTGCGTGCTGACCTGGCGGCGGCCATCCAGTAACGCTGAAGCACCTAGTCCCATCTGGTTCGGACCACAACGCGCCCGAATCGAGGACGCCCGCCGACCGTCAGCTCTTGGCCGATTGTTGCCCGCCGCATGGTCAGTGCGCAGTGCGCACACGCTCCTGAAACCCGCGACCGACCAACTGCGGCGGCGAGCCTAAGGCCGTCCGTCCTTCGAACGTTGGCTGACGAACCCTTTGCCAAGCGAGGTCAACAACTTTGATCGAGGCGCAGCAACTATGAACACCTACAAAAATGACGACAACCTAAACGCGTTGTCAAACTTAAACGACAACCTACAATACATCTTGCTAGACAACTCATATCGAGCTGTCAGCGATCAATTTTCAAGGGAGTGAAATCATGTCTACCGCATCCGTCAACGAGGTCAGATTAGTCGGCAACCTGGGCAGCGATCCTGAGGTCCGCGCAGTCGGGCAGGGCATCCAGGTCGCGACGATCAGCATCGCCACGACGTACCACCGTGGCGAAGACGAATTCACGGAGTGGCATCGCGTCGTACTGTGGAAGCATCTTGCAGAGCGTGCGCAAAAGTATTTGCGCAAGGGCTCGTCCGTCTACATTGCGGGCCGTCTCGCAACCCGCAAATGGAAAGACGAGCAGGGCAACGACCGCTACACGACCGAAGTCGTTGCCGAATCGATGCAGATGCTCGGCAGCCGTCAGGGCCAGGCAGACGCAGGGCCGAGCGGCGATGGTGCCGGCGCATCTGGATCGAAGCAGGAGCGGCGCGCGGCACCTCCTCAGTCCAGTGCGGGCCCAGCGCCGCAGGAGGACGATGTCCCTTTCTAGAGGGCGCAGTAGCCGCCGAGATGCAGTGGCTTGTCCAGGAACGCGAGTTTGCGGATGCCACCATCTCGAAATCCATTGGCTTGCTCAATGGCATTCAGTGGCTGCTGCGCTCTGGTCGTACTGACCCTGAACAACCCACCTTCTCAGACGTCGAGGTCGCCGGCATGCTTGAGCTGGTGAAAGAGGAGCTCGGCCTCGCCCTCCCTGCCGATCAGGAAACATGAACACAATGACACCCGCTCAATTCGCCGCCGCAGCTTCGCTTGCGCGCTTGTCGGACGATCGTGCTGCTGTCGCTCGTGCCGTGCTCGTCGACGGCAAGCCCTACATCGCCGCAGTCGCCCCTTACGGCTGGAGTCGGCAAGCAGCCTACGGTCCAATCCAGTCGATTCGCAAGCACTGGGACCGCTATGTCGCCGCGCGCCACGCGGAGGAGGCTGCATCGCAGCTCAGTTCGCCCACGGAGGGATCGCCGTCCGGCGCGCCCTAAGTTTCACCATTCGTAGAGATCCAAATTGGAAAGCATTCATCGCAGAGACTTCGCGCAGCCCGACCGCGCGGCCGTCCAGGACGAAGTGATCCGAGCCGTTGAGACGGACCCGGAGCCCTTCATTGCCCGCTACAAGGCCGATCCCGACAACTTCGGCGGTCGCTACGTCTGCGCGGACAACTTCAAGGACACGTTCGACCAGTTCCGAGCATCGCCGGATGCGCGCAACCGCTACAACACGCCTGTTCACAACGCTGCCGCCGTGCTCTCTTCGGAGCAGTACCGCCGCGCACTGCACGACGATTCCGATCCGGCACGCGACGAAGTATTTTTTCTCACCGGTGTCCCGGGCGCCGGAAAGACGACCGCAGTGCTCGGCGCGGGGATCCCGCCCAAGACGAGAGTGGTCTTCGAAGGCCAGCTCAACCGGCCTGAGCCCTCAATGGAGAAAATGCAGGCGGCGATCGACGCCGGCCTCAAGCCCAGAATCTGGGTCGTCCAGGTAACGCCCGAAGTCGCCCTCAGGCGAACTTTCAAGCGATTCGAGGAATACGGGCGGGGCGCGAGCATCGCCGTCATGGCGGACATCCAAGGAGGTCTGCCAGATGGCCTGAAGAGGATCCATGACCGTTTCGGCGATTCTGTCGGGCTGACCATCCTTGACAACCGAATCGATGGCCAGCATAAGGAATTCCACGGCTGGCAGCATCTCAAACAACTTTCGCAGGAAGGAAACCATGAACGCATCGCACAACGCCTCCGCGCTGAGCTCGACCGCCACAAGAACGAAGGCCGAATCTCGGAAGCCTGCTACCGTCAAGCCAACGGAGACGCCCCCCTCGACCAACGCCCAAGCGTGGACCAAGTCGGTCCTGGCGGTGACCAACAGGGCATCGACGGACGAGAAATACCGCAAGGAACTGGCGAAGCGCATCAAGTAGCGGGGGCCGGGGATCGCCCACCTCGGGCAATCGCCTTCGAGCGCCTCACCGAGGCCGAAGGTATGGCCCAGCACCCGGAGCTTATGGGTGCTTACCGCGAGCTGGCCGCAAAGCGTGCCGAAGCCGCACAGCAATTTCCCAGGAACGACCAAGCCCAGGCCGCGCATCTCGGCGCAGCCCGCGCAAACATCCAGCGCCGTCTAGACGACGGCCGCATCCCGCCGCTTCCGCCGCCTCCGCCTGGCCGAGTTCCCCCGGAGCGTGAACGATGAGCCGCTCCGACTTCCCTTTCGACCCGGTCGCGGATTCCATCCCCTTCGACCGTGTCGCTGCGGCGCTGCAGTTCGCAGCGGAGGAGTTGAAAGCCGGCCGATCGATTTTGCTCTGGCCGATCAATCATCAAGGCTACGTGGTCGCGGCTAAGCACGGCGAATTCATCCCAGACGGCCCGCGGCATGATCCCTACGCCGATACTGTCCCGATGGAGCTGGAGGACCTTGCTACGCGTCGGAGGGGCATCCTCGCGAAGCTCAAGGGCAGTCACTGACCCTTTCAGACCACGGAGGCCGGCGGTTCAACCGACGGGTGAGGCGTTTTCGTCTTCACCTTGAGCCCTCGGGCCCGTGCTTCCGGGTCCTAGCCTCTGCAGGGCAGACAGGCCTTTGTAGAGTGCCTCTTCGTAGGACGAGTAGCTCTCTTCGGACGCTTGCAGCTCGGCCCAGATCGACACGTCTTCGGTCGACTCCATCAGCACCCAATGGAAACGGCCCGGGTCTGGCTCGTCCACACTCAGGGAGATTCGACGGAGGTGATCTGTCATGGATTTTTTTCTCGTAGATGTGCATGTCGTCGTCGCGGATTGCCTCGAACAGTCCGCCCAAAAAAAGAGGGCGCCGTTGGGCGCCCTCTCTCATCCCGCTTTACCGCGGGCAGCTATTGGGATGCGACCGCCAGTGCTCAGTGACGAACTCGGTCTTTCCGAACCGGGTTCGCACGTAGTCTGTGACGTGCACATCCTTGGGGTCCATGCATTGGGTATACATAGCGCACCTTTCAAGGAAGGGTTACCCGGGATGTGCCACTTGAACGGACCCCGAAAGCCTGTAAAGTAGGCCTGTGTTTGCCAACACGTGGTTCGTCAAGTGCGGTTCGACCCGCTTCACCGACCAGAGAAAGCCCGTTTTGGATCTCTTCGACCAGATCCGGACGGGCTTTTCTCATGGTTGCTCTACATGGCCCGAACCTGAAGTTCTGCGACCTACTATCGAATGCTCGCGGCCATGATAAGTCACCGAAAACTTATCCACACCAACGCGGCATACTGGCGCTCACGAGTAGCCTAAACAATCCCCGTCGCATCTTCTGCGCCAGCTGAATTTCCTCTGTGCGTTTGTCTGAGAACGATGATACGAAACTTGAATCGGCGGCAACTCTGGAGGGATCTTTCGCATTTTCCCCAAGGTCTCTCCATGTCGTAAAACTAGCAGCGGACGGGCGGGTAGATCTCGATGACCTTGTGCGCGCCTTGGATTTGCCTCCTCAAGCGCGGCGCTTGAAGCGCTCGGCAGGTACCGCGCCTTTGCGTTTTACCTTGACCCAGTCCCGCGTGCGGATGCCAGGCACGTAGATGCTGTCGGTTCGCTTCGCTACTAGGCCTTCGAGCTTGAGGCCCAAGACAGCCTCATTGAAGATCCGCTGAATGTCCTCATCGAAGTGGCCGACGGCCAGGACGTTGTCGGGACTGGGGTCGAGCAGCTCCGCCAGCAGTGCCTTCCTCTGAACCAGCGGCTGCTGGGTGATGTTGATCCCGTGGTCGACCAGAAGGTCGAAGACGGCGTAGCCGACCAGATCGGCGCCGTCATACAAGCGCCGGCGGCGCGCGCGGTCCTGCAGCCGATCGAAGGCGCTGCGGCCGAGGTCGTCAAACACGCACATCTCGCCGTCGACGACGTAGGGGCCCCCGGACACCTTGGCCAGGCTGTTGGTCACCTCAGGGAACCAGCGGGAGCAGTCAGCGCCGTTGCGCGTGCGCAGCTGGGCGCTGCCGTCACCGAACATGGCTGTCACCCGGTAGCCGTCCATCTTGATCTCGTAGATCCAGCCGGGCTCCGCGAGGTTCAGCGGACGCTCGTCGAGCAGCATGGGCGGGAAATCGTCGAGCGTCATACCCCGACGGTGCCCGCGGCGTCAGCTTTTGGCTGTCAGCAGGATGCGCAAAATGGCCTATGCACACGCGGAAGGAATGGTTCGAGGCCCGCGCAGACGCTGCGCGGGTCGCATTAAACTGGAGGCACTGATGAAAGATGATCCGAAAAAGACAGGCCTTGACCGCAAGCTGATCTCGCTGAAAGAGCCGCATGAGGTGCGCAGCTGGACAGAATCTCTCGGCGTCACCGAGCAGCAGCTCAAGGCCGCAGTGGCGGCCGTGGGCAATTCGGCGGAGAAGGTCCGGGAGTACCTTCGAAAATGAGCGCGCCGCGCTCGGGTGCCCCCTGCATACCGGCTTGGGACCAGACGGACTACCATCAGCGTGCGCGTCCGGGTCCCCGGGCGTTTGCACAAACCCTTTGAGGGTCAGCCGATGACCAGGCGAATAGCACTACGGCATGCGTTTGACTGCAGGCAGACGAGCGGCACCTTCGGGTGCCGTTTGCCTTTGTTCGCCAGCCATTGCGTCTTGTGATGGATCAAGGTTGTTGATCGTTCCGGTCCAATCGGCAGGTACGCCAGTCATAGTTGGCGCTCAAGCTCTTGATCGGTTCAAAGTTGCTGCGCCCCGGGGACGGGCGCCAAGTTGCTGCCTTCGCGAGCGACCGCTATCGGGAAGGTGCGGACGGTCACGTCGCTGCGGTGTTGACCAAGCCGGACCGTGCATGCTTCACTTCCCTGAAACGTACACATATGGCAGACATCTTCATGAGTTACGGGTCAGCGGATCGGGAGCGGGCGCAACTTATTGCCAAGAGTCTCGAAGATGCCGGTTGGACGGTCTGGTGGGATCGACACTTGCCCGCCGGAAAGGCATTCGATCGCTCTCTCTCCCAAGAGCTTGAGAAGGCAAGATGCGTGATTGTCCTTTGGTCGAAGCATGCCAATAACTCAGATTGGGTGCTGGAGGAAGCCCACGAAGGGCTCCGCCGAAAGATACTTGTTCCGGTTGCTATAGAAGGCACCGACATTCCATTTGGCTTTCGTCGATTGCAAGCGGTTCAGCTTCAGGACTGGACCGGAAATAAAAACAGTCCGCCGTTTTGCAGTCTCAAATCTGCAATATCTGCCACGCTAGATCACAGTCTTGCAGAAAACGTCGAACCACAACAGAAAAAACCCGAAAATAAGGGCTGGGATGTTGTTGGATCACTTGGTACCGTAGTAAGAGCTTTAGGCGGCGCGCTTTTCATATCAGTCACCAGTGAAGTGTTGGGCAGATACTTGTCCCTTGGCCCTTCCTGGGCCTTTTGGCTTGCCGCAATTTTCGGCGGGGCTTCCTTTTCATTTGTTTGCTTCGTTGTCAGCGAGTATTGGGTGGCGCGCTGGATTCTTTCCAGCAATCTCGCTGTACTTCCATTTCTCGATATAAATACTGCTTGGATTTTTTTCTTGGTTACTGTGGCAAGTATGATTTGTTCAGTTATGGTATTTCAGCGAAAAGAACGAGCGAAGATTGAAGTGGCGCGCCAAATTTTAGATAACAATCAATCTCCGGCAAACACCCCTGCCGTTCAAGGTGCCCCATTGGAAGATCACATGCCTCCCCCGGTTGATCCACCCACGTAAATCATGCCGATGTGCCCATGTGGTAGTCGTCCGGGACGCCGGAGTCCACCTCGCAGAATGTTTGCCAGGCCGGTCAACAACTTTGATCGAAGCGCAGCAACTATGATCACCTTACACGTCGACCGGCTGCGGTACGCTCATCGCGTCACGACGGGCGCATCGATGATCGGCCCAGCATCAAAGACTTCCACTGGCGTCAGCCTGAGCAGCTGCTTCGCTTCGTCGATAGTGCCGCAGAGCCACTGATCGACATCGCCTCTCTCGATCGGGATCACAGAACGCTTGTCCTGTAGGGCGGGTGGTAGAGGGATCTTCGTTTCGGGATCCAGCACCGGTCTATGCATCCGGTTCATCAAAGGATGGTTGTCGGCGTTCAGCGTGAGCATCGTGTAGGACTCGTGCACTTCGCCGGTCACCTTGTTTACCCATGTGTTCCAGAGACCGGCGAGGCCCCAAGGATCTCCGTCCGCCCGCCGGAACTGCCACCACACGTTTTTCTTGGTCTCCCAGTTCGGCTCGTCAAAGCTGGAGGCAGGAATGATGCAGCGCTGCCCGCGCGCCCATGGGTGCTTGAAGCTCGCCTTATCGGCCAGCTCTTCGCTGCGCGCATTGTTCGTCGGGAATTTCAGCTTCGGTTCCTTCGCGAACCATGGGATCAGGCCCCACTGACCGACTACAAGCTCACGTTCGTAGCCTGTGGCATGCCTGGCCCGGCGGACGAAGGGGCCAGGCGCTCGCGGAAAGATTGCCGGCGCCCAGCTTGGACGACCATCCTCCCGGCCTATGTGCCAGTACGACTCGATGTCGTAGTCGTCCGGCGAGATGTATCGATTGCACATGGGGCGATTGTGCTTTTCAGCAGCGACGACGCAACCCTGCGACGGGTCAGCGGAAGTCTCTGCTGGATGTCCGAAGGGTGCCCAGCAGGCGCGTGTGGTCGACAAGCTTCGTTGCAACCAAGGACTGCACGCCTTTCTCGTTTTGCCAGGTGCCTTCGACACTGAGCAGCTTGGCTCCAAGCAGCGCAGTGCGCTGTTCCTCCGCCACCTGCGGCCAGACGATGATGTTGACCGTACCAGTCTCGTCTTCGAGCGTTGCGAAGATGACGCCGTTCGCCGTGCTGGGTCGCTGGCGATGCGTCACGATTCCGCTGGCGCGGACCTTCTGACGGTCCTTTCCACGGGTGCGTAGCTCCTCGGACGTCTTGATGCCCCACTCGCTCAGCTGGGGTCGAATGATCGCCAGCGCATGCCGGCGCAGGCTCAAGCCAGTGGAGCCGTAGTCGTCAGCAATCTCGGAGCCTTCCTCAGGCTCCTTGAACTGAATTTCCTCCTCGAAGGTGCGTGCCTCGCGCAGCATCTTTGTTGGGCGGGTGTCGATGCCCTTAGCCGCCCACACGGCATCCGGGCGGCGCCCGGCCAGGTTGAGCAGCGCATCCGCGCTCGAGAGGCACCTGAGGTCGTGAGCATCGAGCTGCGCACGCATGGCTAGATCTTCCACACTCGCGAATGGCTGTTGCGTGCGCGCTGCAACGATTCTTGTCGTCGCTTCCTCACGCATGCCATTGATTCTTGAAAGTCCGAGTCGTACGGCTCTCATCGGCTGTTCGTATGCGGTGTCCCAGCGCGCCGAGGCCACGCCCTGCGCAGGCTCCTCAAGGGTCGATTCCCATTCGCTAATCGTGACATCGACCGGTCGCACGACGACGCCATGCTCACGCGCATCGCGCACGAGTTGGGCCGGCGCATAGAAGCCCATGGGCTGCGAGTTCAGGAGCGCCGCGAGCATCGCGTCCGGATGGTGTCGCTTCAGCCAGCAGCTCACGTAGACGAGAAGGGCAAAACTCGCCGCGTGTGATTCCGGGAACCCATAGCTTCCAAATCCTTCAACCTGCTTGGCCAGACGCTGCGCGAATTCCTCTGTGTAGCCCTTCTTCCGCATGCGCTCGATGAGCTTCCGCTGATGCACTTCCAGGCCGCCGCGCTTTCGCCAGGCGCCCATAGCTCGGCGCAGCTGATCAGCCTCGCCAGCGGTGAAGTCGGCCGCCAGCATCGCGATTTGCATCACCTGTTCTTGGAAGATCGGCACGCCGAGCGTCCGTTCTGTCGCCTGACGGATCTCGTCGCTCGGGTACTCCACGGCTTCTTCGCCCATGCGCCGGCGCAGGTAGGGATGAACCATGCCGCCTTGAATTGGGCCCGGCCTCACGATCGCGACCTGCACGACCAGGTCGTAGAAGGTCCGAGGTTGCATGCGCGGCAGCATGCTCATCTGTGCTCGGCTTTCGATCTGAAAAACGCCAACGGTGTCGGCCTTGCAGATCATCTCGTAGGTCGCAGGATCCTCCGCCGGCACGTCCTGTACGCGCATCGGCGGGGAGCCGGCTTTTTCCCCGGCCAAGTCGAGCGCGCGATGGATCGCGCTCAGCATGCCCAGCGCGAGGATGTCGACCTTGATGAGCCCGGTCGAGTCGAGATCGTCCTTGTCCCACTGAATGATGCTGCGGTTGTCCATCGCAGCGTTTTCCACAGGGACTAGCCGACTGATCTTGTCGCGTCCGATCACGAAGCCACCCGGGTGTTGGCTTAGATGGCGAGGGAAGCCGCGAATGGTGTCTGCGATCGTGAGCCAGTGCACCACTGTCGGATTCGTAGGGTCGATCTCGTTCTCAAGCAGGCAAGCCTCGCTGATCCACGTCTCCTCGGTGCCGTAGGCCGTGTTCGCCAGGCGATCGATCTTGTCCGCGTCGATCCCCATTGCCTTCCCCACATCGCGCAGCGCCGACTTCGTGCGGTAGGTCGTGGCCACCGCCGTGAGCGCTGCGCGATCGCGGCCGTACTTTTCATAGATGTACTGCATCGCCTCTTCGCGCCGCTGGTGCTCGAAATCGACGTCGATATCGGGAGGCTCCTTTCGCTCTACCGAGATGAAGCGCTCGAAGAGGACGCTCATGCGATCGGGGTCCACGTTGGTCACCTCAAGGCAGTAGCAAACCGCGCTGTTGGCCGCTGACCCGCGTCCTTGGCAGAGGATGTTGCGGTCGCGCGCCCAGTGCACGATGTCCGCGACCGTGAGGAAGTAGCTCTCGTATTCGAGCTGGGCGATGACCTTCAGCTCGTGCTCGACCTGCTTGCGCACTTTTTCCGGCAGGCCGTTCGGATAGCGGCGCTCCGCGCCGTCGTATGTCAGCTTGCGCAGATACGACGCGGGTGTCTCGCCGTCGGGAACCACCTCTCGGGGGTACTCGTATTTGAGTTCTTCAAGTGAAAACGCGCACATGCTGGCGACCCTTACGGTTTCCTCCATCCATTCGCCGGGCACTTGTTCGATCAGCGCGGCGCGGCCGCGGAGGTAGGCTTGAGCATTGGCCTGCAGGGCGTAGCCGGCAGTGGCCACCGTTTTCCCCAGGCGTACTGCTGTGAGAACGTCCTGAACCTTTTTGCGTTTGCGCGTGTGCATGACTGGGCTGGAGCTGGCCACGATGCGAATGCCGGTGCGCTCGGAGACCTGCTCGACGATCCACAGCCTCAACTCATCGTCCATCAGGAGCGGTCGCGGTGCCACGATCCATGCTCGGTCCGGGAACCAGGTCTTAAGCCACATCGCTTGCGCGAAGAGGGATTCGACCGTCGCGTCACTGTCGGGCAGGAGGAGCGCCAAGCAGCCAGGCATGCCCGCTAAATGCGGCGCTTGGATGTTCTTTCCCTCTACGTCCGTCACCAAGGCGCTGTAGCTGCCTTTCGCGGCTCGCCGGCGCGCGATCGTGATGCATTCGCAGAGGTTTCCCCAGCCAAGCTTGTTCTGCGCGAGGAAAACGACTCTGGCATGCGGATGGCCGCTCTGGGTTGCCAGCGATATCTCGCTGCCGCAGATGAAGTGGAGGCTGGCGTCGCGTGCCGCCAAGTGGGCCCGTACAACGCCGGACACGGAACATTCGTCAGTCAACGCCAAGGCCGAGTACAGCTTGGAGGCGGCGCGTTCGACCAATTCCTCGGGCTGGGAGGCGCCCATCAGGAATGTGAAGTTGGAGCGGCAGTGGAGTTCGGCAAAAGGCGGCGGTTCGTACACTGTACGTTTATACAGCTTTTACGAAGGGTCGGCTGTCTTCCGACGCTTCGCGCCCGCGACGCCCGCGATGCAGTTCGTCGCATCCAGCGAGTTTCTCCCCTCCTCGTTCGCCGGCGTAGGACTAGGGCGCCTGGGCAGTGTCCGAGCTGGCGGACGTCCCCGGTGCCAACCGCCCTCAGCGCGCACTAGGTAAGCAGAGCGGCGCGGCCTGCCGGCCGTGACTGGTTGGCGACATGTTCCAGCCCGGCAAAGCGATTCCCGCCCCGTTGGTGGGACTCGCTGTGGCGGACGCGACGCGCACCTCTTCCGTTGGTCGCCCAAACGTGGCAAGTTCGCAATTTCCAGCGGCCGGATCGCGCCGCATCGACACGGGGAAACCATGGCCGCACGTTCCATCGCATCGCTGTCGCTCAGCTTCGGGCTCGTCTCGATCCCGGTGAAGCTCTACTCGGCGACCGAGTCCTCCGAGACTATCCGTTTCAACCTCCTGGCCAAGGACGGCAGCCGGGTCAAGCAGCAGTACGTCTCAGAAAAGGACATGAAGACCGTCGTGCCGCGCAGCGACATGATCAAGGGCTACGAATTCGAGAAGGACCAGTACGTGCTGTTCCAGCCCGACGAACTAAAGGCGCTCGAGGAAGGCACGAGCCACGTGATCGACATCGTGTCCTTCATCCCGGAGAAGGAAGTCGACCCGATCTACTACGACAAGGCGTACTTCCTGGCGCCGGACAAGCGGGGCGGCAAGCCCTACAGCCTGTTGCGGGCTGCGATGCGCGAGAGCGGCCGCTGCGCGTTGGCCAAGTGGGCATGGAAGGGCAAGCAGTACGTCGTCCAGGTCCGGGCGGCGGAAGACGGCCTGGTGCTGCAGCAGCTGCTCTACGCAAACGAAGTCCGCTCGCTCGCCGATCTCGATATCGAGAAGGTCCAGCCGACCCCCGCAGAGTTGAAGCTGGCGCTGCAGCTGATCGACCAGATCTCAGAGGACACCTACGACCCGACCATGTTCGAGGACGAAGAGAAGAAGCGCATCCTGGCAGCCATTGACGCCAAGATCTCGGGCAAGGAAGTCGTCGCGTCGCCGCACGCCGGCGAGGAAGCAGGCGCCCAGGTCATCGATCTGACCGAGGCGCTGATGGCCAGCCTGAAGAAGACCCCCGCGAAGGCCCCCGCTGCGGCCAAGCCAGCGACGGCAGAGACCGCGGACAACGTGGCCGAGATGGGAGCCAAGCGCAAGGGCGTGCGCCGGGCGGCAAAGACCGAGGAACCGGCGGCGGAACCGGCGCGCACTCGCGCCAGGAAGTAAGCTGGCGGCTCACCAAGCTGGCGGGAGGTAGTTCTGGAGTCGCACACGCTTCGCAGCGTTCAGGAGATGCTCGGCCTCTCCCGGAGCGCCATCGTTCGCCTGGTCGAACTTGGCTTCGTCAAACCCAAGCGCGGGCCGCGCCAGGCGTACCTCTTTTCGTTCCAGGACGTCGTGCTGCTGCGCACCGCCCACGAGCTGCGGTCAGCGAGCATTCCGACGACGAAGATCCTGCGATCACTGAAGAGGCTCAAGGACGAGCTGCCTGCGGAGGCGCCTCTTTCGGGCCTGCGGATCACCGCCGTCGGCAAGGACATCGTGGTGCGCAACCGCGATTCGCAGTGGGCTGCCGACACGGGCCAGCTTCTGATGGACTTCGATGTGGGGCTCGAACCGAAAGGCGACGCCACAATGGTCGTGCGCCACCTCTCGTCGGCGCGCCAGGCCGGAGCTTCGGTCACGGCGCTGACGCCTTCGCCGCAGGATTTGTTCGTGCGTGCCGAGTGCATGGAAGCGGTCGACGCCGCCGAAGCGCGACGGCTCTACGAGGAAGCGATTGCCATCGCGCCGGACTTCACCAACGCCTACCTCAACCTGGGAGCAGTCCTTTGCGAAAGCGGCGATTGCGATCAAGCAGTTCGGGTGTTCTCGAAGGGCATCGAACACCGGCCGGACGAGCCCCTCCTCCACTTCAATCGAGCAGTGGCGCTTGAGGACTTGAATCGATTCGAGGAGGCTCTGGCCAGCTACGACCTGGCGCTACAGCTCGATCCGAACCTTGCCGATGCCCACTTCAACGCAGGTCGCCTGCATGATGAGCTCGGCAACAGTCAGGGCGCCATTCGTCACTACAGCGCCTACCGACGCCTCTCGCGCTGACCCCTGTGGAGACAGAACTCGAAGAACGCCTCTAGCTCAGTCGACTTGTCGAAGAACGCATCGGCACCGGCCTCGAGGCACGCCTTGCGCATGGTGTCAGTCGCGTAGTTGGTCAGGACAGCAACGCGTTGATGGGGCTCTCTCCCGCGGCACCATTCGACGACACCGAGCCCGTTGCCTTCCTCTAGAAAAAGGTCGACGACTGCCAAGTCCCACTGGCCCTTGTGATGTGCCAGCCATGCGATCGCCTCCGGTTCAGATTTGGCGATTGCAATGACGCTTGCCGACCCCAGATCCGCGAGGGCAGGGATCAGGTGATCTCGAATCTTCTGGTTGTCTTCAACGAGGAAGACTGATAGGCCAGCCATGACTTCCACCGTTTTTGGTTTTCGTTTTGGCGAGGCTAGTGCGAATCATTCCCTCGTGAGTGGGCGCTCAGGTGATGAATGGGTAGGATGTAACCGCCATAAGGAGGATCGCGATGGACAGAACCCCCGAGCAGGTTCAGGCCCATTTGAAGTGGACGCTGGCCTGCGAACGTCTCAGCTTCGTGATGGATCCGCCGCAAGGCGCAAAGCCGGAGGGAGAGTTGGCAGATCTGGCCGCGGCCATCGCGCACGTCCGCCATGCGCTCGAGCAACTGGAAGCAGCGTTCGCGCCCGGCAAGAAGGACTGATTGGCCCGGCCAAGTCACGCCTTTCCTTGCGGCTTAGATGTAGGCTCCCGGCAACAGCCCCCGCTACCTGCTCGCAAGCACATGAGCTCTTCGCGACCGTCTGCCGCCGCCACGAAGCCGCATCGTGTCGTCTCCAATCACTTATCAGGAGACCTGCGATGGCTGATGTGAATGACCCCCGTGTGCCTGGTGACAAGGACGGTACTGCTACTGCTACCGGCGTGGGTGCAGTGGCTGGCGGCGTAGTTGGAGGCGTTGCTGGCGGCGCTGCAGCCGGCGCCGCGGTTGGTGGAATGACCGGCCCGGTCGGCGCGGCAGTCGGTGCGGCAGTTGGTGCCGTGGCAGGCGCGTTGGCTGGCCGTGCCGCCACGGCCGACCCGGTTGCCGAAGACGCCTACTGGCGCGACAACTATGCAGGGCGCGACTACGTCGAGGCCGGCACAAGCTACGACCAATACTCGCGCGCCTACCGCTACGGCGTCGATGCGTACAGAAACAGATGCCGGCCTACGTTCGTGATGGTGGAAATCCACCTTGGGAGAAATCGCTCGGCGCCACCCTGTCGTTTTGCACAAGGAGCGCACCATGACTGAAATCAAACGCCCGACAGCTGTCCCGCTCGCCGTAGAGGCGAGGCTTGGCGATCGTGGATCAGCCTCCGGGCAAAACATCGAGCAGAGCCGCGCAATCGGGCAGGACCCTCCGGAGGAAGGTAGCCGGATGGGACGCGAAGCGAACAAGAAGTCCGGGTTTCCTGGAACGCCGGACATCGGGACTGATGCGGCGCAGACCGAGGAGGCCGAGGAGGACGAGAGCGCCAGGCAGTGACCCAGTTAGTGGCTGGGGGCGCCGCCTTAGCGGCCGCCCAGAGCCGACGGTCTACTTCTGAGGCTTACCTAGGTGCTGGCGTACTGCGTCGGCGCTGACGCCGACAGCCGCGACTGCCTCACGGAGCTTTTCCTCAGAGATCCCAAGGGTCTGAGTCCAGTAGCGGACCTCATGGTCCTCATTCAAGTTGATTCGTGCGCGGTCCTGCGCACCGCGGTTGGTGGTGTCGTCTGGCATTCGAGGTCTCCTTACTTCGGGTTCTGAGGAGTTGCTGGGCTGTCGGGCGCTCCGCGCTCGTTCCCCGTTGTCACGTTSGGCCCATCGTTTGGACCGATCGGACCTTCGCCGCCCGGCTCGATCTTCGAAGTCTCTTTCGTCGGATCAATGGGCGGGGCCGGCTGYTTCACGGTGGTGCTGTTGTCTGCCATGAGAGTCTCCTTTCGAGTTCCAGATTCGCCCCGCTGCCTCCGGGCTGGCGTAGGAGCCTGCCGGGGTCGACGGTCCGCGAGCGCCTTCAAGGATGCTTCGGGATGACCTCGGGAATGGGAACGCGCCTGCAAACGCCTGTGTCTTCGCCCGTACATTTCGCCCATGGCCGCAGCACCCCCACTGGCAAAGTACAAGGCAAAGCGCAACTTCGCCGTGACGCCCGAACCCAC
>NZ_JBFUKW010000036.1:0-51030 GCF_056400665.1 Variovorax sp. P5_A3
TAGCTGTTGAGCTGTTGAGCATCGACACCACCACCGGCATGTCCGCCCCGCCGATCGGGATGATGATCAGCACGCCCATCACGAAGGCCAGCACCAGCATCGCGAGGAAGGCCGCCCAGCTCTCCGTGGCCATGTAGACCAGTCCGAGCGCAATGGTCAGCAGGCCCAGCACGAGGTTGAGCATGTGCTGGCCCTTGAACTGCACCGGAGCCCCCTGGAACAGGCGGAACTTGTACTTGCCCGAGAGCTTGCCGAAGGCGATCACCGAGCCGCTGAAGGTGATGGCGCCGATGGCCGCACCCAGGAACAGCTCCAGCCGGTTGCCCGCGGGGATGCCATAGCGCAGGAAGCCGTCGACGATCATCGCGCCCTCGGGCGTGTTGACCGTTCCCGTGGCCGCCACCGGCAGCGGCGTGATGCCGAAGGCCCAGGGCTCGACCACCGCGGCGACCGCGATGAAGACCGCCGCCAGCCCGATCATGCTGTGGAAGAACGCGACCAGTTCGGGCATCTGCGTCATCTCGACGGTCTTGGCGCGATAGGCACCGTAGCCGCCGCCGACCACCAGCCCGAGCAGCACCCAGGCCATGCCGATGAGCCTGCCGCCCGAGAGCTGCASGATCAGCGCSGCSGTSGTCAGGATGGCRATCGCCATGCCGACCATGCCGAAGAGGTTGCCCCGGATSGAGGTGGTGGGGTGGGAGAGGCCYTTSAGSGCCTGGATGAAGCAGACGGAGGCGATGAGGTAMAGSAGCGTGACGACGTTCATCGACATGATCAGTGCCCCTTCGCCGTGGCGTCACCGGCRGCAGGCGCCTTCTTGTCCTTCTTCTTGAACATCTCCAGCATCCGCCGCGTCACGAGGAAGCCGCCGAAGACGTTCACCGCCGCCAGCGCCACGGCCAGCACGCCCATGGTCTTGCCCAGACCCGTTTCGGTGAGCGCTGCCGCCAGCATCGCGCCGACGATCACGATCGCCGAGATGGCGTTGGTGACGGCCATCAACGGCGTGTGCAGCGCCGGGGTGACGGTCCACACCACGTGGTAGCCGACATAGATGGCCAGCACGAAGATGATGAGGTTGATGACGGTGTGTGAGACGGGATCCATGGCTGCTTCTCCTCGCGGTTCGCTCTGTTGGCTTGTTTCGCTTACTTCTTGGTGACCTGGCCGTCCTGCGCCATGCGGCAGGCCGCGACGATGTCGTCCTCGAGGTCGATCTTCAGCGCGCCTTCCTTGGTCACGATGAGTTTCAGGAAGTCGAGCACGTTGCGCGCATAGAGCGAGGAGGCGTCGGCTGCAACCAGGGCCGCGAGATTGGTCTCGCCCACGATGGTCACGCCGTGCTTGACCACCGTCTTGTCGGCCTCCGACAGCGGGCAGTTGCCGCCCACGCCATCCGGCCCCTTGCCCGCGGCGATGTCGACGATGACCGAGCCCGGCTTCATGGACTTGACCATGTCCTCGGTGATCAGCGTCGGTGCGGCGCGCCCCGGGATCAGCGCGGTGCTGATCACGACGTCGGCCAGCGCGACGCGCTTGGCGACCTCGACCTGCTGGCGTGCCAGCCAGCTCGGGGGCATCGGCTTGGCATAACCACCGACGCCGACCGCGGCTTCCTTCTCTTCGTCGGTGTCGTACGACACCTCGATGAACTTGCCGCCCAGCGACTCGATCTGCTCCTTGACCGAAGGCCGCACGTCGGACGCCTCGATCACCGCGCCCAGGCGCTTGGCGGTCGCGATGGCCTGCAGGCCGGCAACGCCGACGCCCAGGATCACGACTCTGGCCGCCTTCACGGTGCCGGCCGCGGTCATCAGCATCGGGAAGAAGCGCTGGTACTTGTCCGCCGCGATCATCACGGCCTTGTAGCCGGCGATGTTGGCCTGCGAAGACAGCACGTCCATGCTCTGCGCGCGCGTGGTGCGAGGAGCAGCTTCGAGCGCGAAGGCGGTGAGGCCYGCYGTCGCGAGGCGCTGCAGGCCGGGTCCATCGAAGGGGTTGAGCATGCCGATGACGACGGTGCCCGTCTTCATCAGCGCGATCTCGAGATCGTTGGGCGAGCGCACCTTGAGCACGACGTCGGCGCCCAAGGCCCCGGCCTGGTCGGTGATCTCGGCACCGGCAGCCTGATAGGCCGCATCGGTGACGCTGGCCGCGACACCCGCGCCCGATTGCACACGGATGACATGGCCCTGGGCCACGAGCTTCTTCGCGGTCTCCGGAGTGACGGCGACACGGGTTTCGCCTGGCGCAGTTTCGGCCGGCACGCCTATCAGCATGGACTTCTCCTCAGGGCAGCATTGGAATTCGCGCCAGAGCTTACCTGAAGAAGCGGCCCCCAAGACGCACCTTCGGCGCGCCTCGGACGGGTTGCCGGAGCGTCCCCAGGTGCGCCACACGCCACTAGGTCGACAGCGAAATCGGGGTATGTACCCATTGATCGCGTGAACTAATCACTATGCCGAGATCTGTGTCGATCGTTACACTCCCTCCCCGCGTGACCGATCGACAGACTTCGGCGCGCACATAACGAGATACAGGGAATGGAATGCGAATAGCAGCGCTTGACGACGAGGCGGTCCAGCTCGAGCTGATCCGTCTCACGATGGAAGGTATTGGCCACGAGTGCCATGGCTTCGGTGATGGAAAGTCACTGTTGCGCGATCTCCGTCAACAAACATACGACCTCCTGATCCTCGACTGGGCCCTCCCCGATGTACAGGGGCCGCGCGTGGTGCGATGGATCCGCGAAGACCTCAACAGCCGGCTCCCCATTCTCTTCGTGACCAACAGGCGCGAAGAGAGTGACATGGTCGAGGGGCTGGCGGCAGGCGCGGATGATTTCATGGTCAAGCCGATCCGAGTGGCCGAATTGCAGGCTCGCGTCCAGGCTCTCTTGCGCCGTTCGTACCCTGCAAAGCACGAGTCCGACCTCGTCTTCGGGGCCTATCACTTCGTCCCGTCGACTCGCAGCCTGCGGGTCCACGGAAAGCCGACTGAACTGAGCCACCGGGAATACGAGCTGGCCCTGTTCCTCTTTCAGAACCTCGGCCGTCTGCTGTCGCGCGAACATCTTCGCGAGGCCGTCTGGGGCATGGGATCCGAGTCGCCCTCTCGATCGCTCGACACCCACATCTCGCGCCTTCGAGTGAAGCTCGACCTGGTGCCATCCAACGGCTTCCTGCTGTCGGCCGTCTACGGACTCGGCTATCGCCTGGAGTCGATCGACGCCGAGCTGCTCGCCCCCCTCTACAACTCGCCGAGCGATTCGGAATGAGCTCCGACCGCCCGCGGCATGCGCCGGAGGACACGGCGCGGCCGCAGCCGTCGGAACGTTGGGGCTGGGCGCGGCGTCGCGGTCCCTGGCTGCTGCTTGCGACGACCCTCGTTTCGCTCGTCACCGTGCTCAGCCTGACCCGGCCGATGCCGCGCGCCGACCGGCTCCTTCAGGACAGCGCGCGCGCGGCGCTGGCCGCGACGCCCTCGAAAGACATCGTGATCGTGGCCATCGACGAAAAGAGCCTCGACGCGATCGGTCCCTGGCCATGGCGGCGCGCGCAGCATGCCGCGCTGCTGCGTGCCATCGCAGCCCAGTCGCCGAAGTGCATCGGCTTCGACGTGCTGTCGGCCGAGCCCGATGCCGACCATCCGGGCGATGACGAGAAACTCGCGGACGCGATGCGCGACAGCGCTTGCGTGGTACTGCCGACAGCCCTCCGGACCTTCGGGCAGCGCCCGCAGGAAATGCTCCCCACGCCGCCCCTGGCTGCCGCCGCCAGTGGAATCGGACACGTGCATCTCGCGATCGACCGCGATGGCCTCGCACGCGGCGCCTTTCTCCGCGAAGGATTTGCCGGGCGCGAGCGGCCGCATTTCGTCGTCGCGCTGCGCGACGCCGCTGACGCTCGTGCGGAGGGTCGCACTCCACCGTCTCGATCGCTCCGCATCGATTCCTCCGCACCTGAAACCGATGACGACCCCCACGACTGGCTGCGCAGCGACCATGAGGTGATCATGCTCGCGCCGGGACCGGCGCGCTTCCAGACCATCTCCTACATCGACGTGCTTCGCGGCAACGTGGCCCCCGATGTGTTCCGCAACCGCTACGTGCTCGTGGGCGCGACAGCACCGGAGCTTGGCGATGCGCATGCCAATTCGGCGCGCAATCGTCCGGGCCTCATGCCCGGCGTCGAGATCTTCGCCCACATGCTGCAGGCAACGCTTGCGGGTCAGCACGTGAAATTCGCGAAGCCCTGGCAGGATCTGATCTTCAACCTGGGGCCGCTGGTGGTGGCGCTTCTCGGTGCGATGTGGCTGAGGCCGATCGGCGTGATCGCGCTCGTCGTCGCCATGCTGGCCCTGCAGATGGGCATCCTGGGACAGCCGTCGATCGACGTGCTGTTCGCACCGGCGGCGGGGGTCGCGGGGCTGCTGGCGCTGTACCCGCTCTGGAGCCACATGCGGCTTTCCGCGGCGTTCCGCTCCCTGCGCCGCGGTACCGAGGAACTGCTGCACGACGTCGGCCGTCGCCCCGTTCCGGAACAGCGCCACGTCGGCGACTTCCTCGACCGCCAGATGGACGCCACCTGGGCAGCCGCACGCCGCATGCGGGACGTGCATCGCTTCGTGCGCGACGGCATCGACCACCTCCCCGACCCGACCCTCACCCTGAGCACCGACGGCCGCGTGGTCCTCGCCAATGTCGCGGCGCAACGCTACTGGCAGCGTGGCCCGAGCGGCATCATGGGCCAGGACGCCCATGGGCTGATGGCCGGCGTCCGCTGGCGAACCAACGGTGCGCCGATGATGCCGAGGGGTGCGCTGCTCGACGAGCTTCGTCCGATCTCGGGCGAAGGCGAGGATGCCCGCGGCAACGCCGTGCTGCTGCGATGCGTTCCCTTCTTCGACGCCGGCAACGAACACGCCGGCTGGATGGTCTCGCTGGTCGACATCACCGAAATGCGCCGGGCACAGGGCCTGCGCGACGAGGCGTTGCGCTTCATCTCGCACGATGCGCGCGAGCCCAACGCGACGATCATCACCATCGTCGAACTCGCACGCGAGCGGCCCGAGACATTCGCCGACGGCTCACTCCTCGATCGCATCGAACGCCAGGCGCGCACCGCGCTCGAACTGGCAGACGGCTTCGTGAATCTGGCGCGCGCGGAAGCGGAGCCGTTCCGCCCTGAAGCGCTCGACCTCGTCACGCTGCTCCAGCAGACCATCGACAACGGCTGGGCGCGGGCGCGCCGGCGGCAGGTGCGTGTCGTGCTGCTCGACGCACCGGAAGAGGCGTTGTGCATCATCGACCGCAACCTGCTGGCACGGGCATTTGCGAACGTGCTCGGCAATGCGCTCAAGTATTCCCCGCAAGGCGCCGATGTCGAATGCAGCGTGCAGGAAGACGAACGGCACTGGCGCGTGGCGTTCCGGGACCACGGGCCCGGCATTCCGGTCGAGCTACAGTCGCAGCTGTTTCAACCTTTCCATCGACTGAATCACGAAGCCTATCCCGACGTCGATGGTGTCGGACTCGGGTTGCTGCTGGTGCGAACCGTGGTTCATCGCCATGGCGGCACGATCGAGGTCGACAGCGCGGAGGATGCAGGGTGTACCGTCACGCTGGTGCTTCCGAAGCCGACGCTCTCCGAGCTCCAGGCGCTCGATATCGGCACTGAAGCGACTCACGAGGAATCCTGAAGATGGCAGAACGCTGGAAACCCAATGTCACCGTCGCCGCGGTGATCGAGCAGGACGGACGTTTCCTGCTCGTCGAAGAAGAAGCCGCCGACGGCCTTCGCCTGAACACGCCGGCCGGCCATCTCGATCCGGGCGAGTCGCCGGCCGAAGGCTGCGCGCGTGAGACTCTGGAGGAAACCGCCCATCACTTCGCGCCGACGGCCCTGATCGGTATCTACATGGCGCGCACGCGGGGAGCGGAAGACATCACCTACCTGCGCTTCGCATTCACCGGCACGCTAGGCGCATTGGAGCCCCACCGCCCTCTGGATCACGGCATCGTGCGCACCCTGTGGATGACGGCCGACGAGATCCGCGCCAGCGCCGCGCGACATCGCAGCCCCTTGCTCCTGCAGTGCGTGGAAGACTACCTGGCAGGCAAGCGCCACCCGCTAGAACTGATACACATCCACGAGTCTGTGTAGCAGCGCATCCGGGAAACACCGCGGAATCGGCTCCGCCGGGCCGCCGGTGTTGCCCCCGGCAGAGGGTTGGCGGAGCGACACGAAGTGCGCGCAGCCTGGGGGCGAGCCTAGGAACGCGGCGAGTTCATGATCACTCCGCCGCCCAGGCAGACCTCGCCGTCATACAGCACCGCCGATTGTCCAGGCGTCACGGCCCACTGAGGCTCCGCGAACGCCAGCCGGAAGGCACCGTTGGCGCCATCGCGAAGATCGCAGCTCGCATCCGCCTGGCGATACCGCGACTTCGCCCCATAGGCACCAGCCACGGGCGCCTCGCCCGCGACCCAACTGGCATCGTCGGCTTCAAGCGCCGGCGACAGCAGCCACGGGTGGTCATGGCCCTGCACGACCCACAGGGCGTTGCTCTCCACGTCCTTCCGTGCCACGAACCACGGCGAATGGTCGCCTGCTCCCCGCTGCGCGCCCTTGGCCTTGATGCCGCCGATGCCGAGCCCCTGGCGCTGCCCGAGCGTGTAGAAGCTCAATCCCTGGTGCTCGCCTATCTGCCGGCCGCGCTCGTCACGGATGGGGCCCGGTTCCTTCGAGATGTAGCGGTTGAGGAATTCGCGGAACGGTCTTTCGCCGATGAAGCAGATGCCGGTCGAATCCTTCTTCTTCGCGTTGGGCAGGCCAATCTCGTCCGCGATGCGGCGCACCTCGGTCTTGTGCAGTTCGCCGACTGGAAACAAAGTCTTCGAAAGCTGCTGCTGGTTAAGGCGGTGCAGGAAGTAGCTCTGATCCTTGGCCGGATCGAGGCCCTTGAGCAGTTCGTGCCTGTCCGTGGCTTCGTTCTGGCGGACTCGCGCGTAGTGGCCAGTGGCGATCTTTTCCGCCCCGAGCCGCATCGCATGGTCGAGGAAGGCCTTGAACTTGATCTCGGCGTTGCACAGCACGTCGGGATTGGGCGTGCGCCCGGCCTGGTATTCACGCAAGAATTCGGCGAACACGCGATCCTTGTAGTCCGCCGCGAAATTGACGTGTTCGATCTCGATGCCCAGCACGTCCGCCACGCTGGCCGCATCCACGAAGTCGATGTTCGACGAGCAGTACTCGCTGTCGTCAGCGTCCTCCCAGTTCTTCATGAAGATGCCGACCACCTCGTGGCCCTGCTCTTTCAGCAGGTGCGCCGTGACCGCGGAATCCACTCCGCCGCTCAGGCCCACCACGATGCGCTGCTTTTTCATAGGGTGCGGATTGTCCCAGCACCCGCAAGCCGTTGCCCGCATCCGGGAAATCACCGAGAGGCGAAGGCGCCATCGCCACCGGCCGGCTCCCACAATGGACTGCCCAACCGGAGACAACCATGGTTCCTTCCCCCTCCAGCGCCACGCCCTGGACGAAGTCCTATCCGAGCGGCATGCGATGGGACGCCGAAATTCCCAGCCGGCCGGTGCAGCAGATCCTCGACGAGGCCGTGGCGCAATGGCCCGACCGGCCCGCCATCGAATTCATGGGCCAGGTCATCAACTATCGCGAATTCGGCCAAGCCGTGGATCGCGCAGCCAAGGGTCTGCAGGCGCTGGGCGTGAAACCCGGCGTGCACGTCGGGCTGTACCTGCCGAATACGCCGCACTATCCCATCTCCTTCTTCGCGATCCTGAAAGCCGGTGGGACGGTAGTGAACTATTCGCCGCTGGATGCCGAGCGGGTGCTGGCCCACAAGATCGAGGACAGCCAGACCGACATCCTCGTGACGCTGGACCTCGCCACGCTCTATCCGCAGATGGCGCGCCTGATCGGCAACTCGCGGCTGAAGAAGCTGATCGTCGGCAGCCTCACGGACTACGGCGCCGCCCGCGAGGCGGTCCGGGCGCACCTGCAGGGCGCGGGCCAGCTGGCGGCCGTGCCGACCGACGACCGGCACATGTCCTTCATGCGCCTCCTGGAGAACGATGGTCGCTACCAGCCGCACGTCGTGCGCTCGGTCGATGACGAGGTCGTCGTCCTTCAATACACCGGCGGCACCACCGGGCTGCCGAAGGGCGCAATGCTCACGCACGCCAATCTGTCGTCAGCCTGTGCGCAGTACCTCGCATCGACAGGCGGAAACCCGCCGATCCTGGACCATGGCGTCGAGCGCGTGCTGGCCGTGCTGCCGCTGTTCCACATCTATGCGCTCAGCGTCAACATGATGCTCGGCATCCGACTGGGGGCGCTGCTGGTGCTCCACACGCGTTTCGATCTCGACGCAGTGATGCGCGACCTCGCGGCCAAGAAGATCACGGTGTTTCCCGGCGTGCCGACGATGTTCACGGCGATCATCAACCACCCGAAGGCCCTCGAGACCGACCTGCGTTCGCTGAAGTTCTGCGGCTCCGGCGGCGCGCCGCTGCCGGTGGAAGTGGAGCACCGCTTCTTCGAACTCACCGGCTGCCATCTCAACGAGGGCTGGGGCATGACCGAGACCTCGCCGACCGGCACTTTCACGCCCGCGCGCGGCATTCGAAAGGACGGCTCCTGCGGCATGCCGTTGCCGGGCATCCACCTAAAGCTGATGAGCCTGGATGATCCCTCGAAGGAGGTCGCCATCGGCGAGCCAGGCGAGCTGTGCATCAAGGGCCCCAACGTCATGAAGGGCTACTGGAACAACAAGGCGGCCACTGCGGCGTCGATGACGCCCGACGGCTACTTCAAGAGCGGCGACGTGGCAAAGATGGATGCGGACGGCTTCTTCTACATCGTCGACCGGACCAAGGACATGCTGCTGTGCGGCGGCTACAACGTCTACCCGCGCGTGCTGGAGGAAGCGATGTACGAACACCCGGGCATCGCCGAGGTGTGCGTCATCGGCATTCCCGACGAGTACCGTGGCCAGTCGCCCAAGGCCTTTATCAAGCTGAAGGAAGGCGCGCCGGCTTTCACGCTCGACGAGCTCAAGCTGTTCCTCAAGGATCGCCTCGGCAAGCACGAGATGGTGGGCGCCATCGAGATCCGCGACGAGCTTCCCAAGACCGCCGTGGGCAAGCTGTCGAAGAAGGACCTGGTCGACGAGGAAGAGCGCAGGCGAAACCAGGCAGCTGCCGCAAGGAGCACGACATGATTCATCTCAGCGGCATGGACGCATCGTTCCTGCACCTCGAAACACCCGAATCGCCGATGCACGTCGGCAGCCTGCAGTTGCTCGACCTTCCGGCGGACTACGAGGGCGACTTCGCCGAGGACGCCAAGAAGTACCTGAGCGGCCGGCTGCACCTCGCGTCGGTGTTCGTGCGCAAGCTGGCGATGATGCCCTTCGACCTGGCGAACCCGGTCTGGGTGGACGACGACGACCTGGACCTCGACCATCACATCCGCCACGTGGTCATGCCAAGGCCGGGCACGATGGCGCAGCTCGAGCGCCTCGTCGGCCGCCTGCATTCGACACTGCTCGACCGCAGCCGGCCCTTGTGGGAGATCTACATCATTGAAGGCCTCCAGACAGGCCAGGTGGCGCTCTACAGCAAGATGCATCACGCCGCGATCGACGGCCAGGCGGGCGTGGCCGTGGCCAAGGCGCTGTTCGACATTTCGGAGACGCCCTCGGTGGTCAAGGCGCCGCGGCCTGCGCGCCGGCGCGATTCGGCCCAGCTCGGCATGGCCGAGCTGGCGAGTGCGGCGCTCAACAACACGGTGCAGCAGTACGTGAAGCTCATCCAGTCGATCCCGGCGACGGCGAAGGCCATCTCCAGCGTGCTGATGCCCGTGTCCGAGGCCACCGGCAAGCGGACCTTCGAACTGCCCAAGGGCTTGAAGACCGCACCGAAGACGCCGCTGAATGTGTCGATCACCAACCAGCGCTCGTTTGCGGGCCGGTCCGTGCCGCTGGCCGAGATCAAGCGGATGTCGAAGGCCACCGACACCAGTCTCAACGACGTGGTGTTGGCGATCTGCGCGGGGGCGCTCAGGCGCTACCTGGCGGACTATGGCTGCAAGCCCGACAAGCCGCTCGTCGCGGCGGTGCCCGTGTCACTGCGCAGCGAAGGCAATACCGATCTCAACAACCAAGTGTCGACGATGCTGGTGAGCCTGGCCACCGACATCTCGGATCCGGTCGAAAGGCTGGCTGCCATCCACGAGTCGTCGAGCGAAGGCAAGAAGCTCACGGGCAACGTGAAGGCGGCCATACCGATGGACTTTCCGTCCCTGGGCATGCCTTCGATCGTGTCGGGGCTGGCGTCGCTCTATGGGCGCTCCGGCCTCGCCGACAAGCTGCCGCCGATCGCCAACGTGGCGATCTCCAATGTGCCGGGGCCTTCGTTCCCGCTCTACTTCGCCGGTGCCAAGCTGGCGACCTACTTCCCGGTGTCGATCCCGGGACACGGACTCGCACTCAACATGACGGTACAGAGCTACAACGGATCGCTGGAGTTCGGCCTGACAGCATGCCGGCGCGCGGTGCCCGATGTAGCGGACCTGGCCGACTATGTGGTCGCGGAACACAAGAAGCTGCTGTCGCTGGTTCTGCAACGCGAGGGCCAGACGCAATCGGAAACCGAGAAGCCGAAGGCAGCGGCACCCAAGGCTGCCGAGGTGCCCGCAGCGGCCCCCACGAAACCGGCAGCCAAGCGCAAGCCGGCGGCTAAGAAGCAGGTCGCACCATCGAAGACAGCTCCGCCACGATCTCGTAAGAACGCAAGCGGGCTTGATGGTCGAAGACCTGCGAGGTGATCATCAACTCGTCCGCGCCCGTCTGGTCGATGAATTCCTGCAGCCTGGCCTTCACCGTGTCTCGCGACCCGACGGCCGAGCAGGACAGTACCGAATCGAGCAAGGCGTTCTCGGCCGGACCCACGCGCTGCCGATAGCCCTCGACCGGCGGTGGCAGGCGTCCGGGCCGCCCGCTGCGCAGGTTCACGAAGGCCTGCTGCCATGAGGTCGCACGGAACTCCGCCTCCTGGTCCGTCTCGGCGGCGAACACGTTGAAACCGAGCATCACGTAAGGCTTGGCAAGCTGCGCGGACGGCTTGAAGGTCTCGCGGTAGATCCGGATCGCCTGCATCAACTGCTGCGGCGCGAAGTGCGACGCAAAGGCATAGGGCAGGCCCAGATGGGCCGCAAGCTGCGCGCCGAAGGTGCTCGAACCGAGGATCCACACCGGCACCTCGAGCCCCATCCCGGGCACGGCATGCACCGGCTGCCGGGGCTCCTTTGACATGAAGTCCATCAGCTCGATCACGTCCTGCGGGAAGCGGTCTGCATCGGACTGCAGGTCGCGCCGGAGCGCCTGCGCCGTGCGCTGGTCGGATCCCGGCGCACGGCCGAGCCCGAGGTCGATGCGGCCCGGGTAGAGCGATTCCAGCGTACCGAACTGCTCGGCGATGACCAGCGGCGAATGGTTGGGGAGCATCACCCCGCCGGCGCCGATACGGATGGTCGAGGTCCCGGCGCCGATGTGGGCCAGCAGCACGGCCGTTGCCGCGCTCGCGATGCCGGGCATGCCGTGGTGCTCGGCCAGCCAGTAGCGGCGATAGCCCAGCTTCTCGCCATGCTGTGCCAGGCTGAGTGAGTTGCGGAACGACTGCGCGGCGTCGCCGCCTTCGGTAATGGGAGAAAGATCGAGGATCGAAAACGGTGTCATGACGCTATCTTGGCCCGGATCCCATCGCTTCAAGCCGCGAAGGGACATTCGCCCGGCAACGGGTAGTCTCGGCACATGACATTGCGTGCGATCAGGTTCCTGGCAATTCTCCTGCTGCTTGCGTTGGTCGGTTGCGGCTCACTTCCGGCCACAGTCCAGCGGCCCGCCTCATACAGCCTCCCGGCGTCGCCCGACAAGAGCCCTCTCGCGCGGCTGGCGGCGGAGCAGTTGCCGGCCGGCGCCCAATCGGGCTTCCGTCTGTTGCCACTCGGATCCTATGCGCTCGATGCACGGCTGGCATTGATCGCGCGCGCCACGCAGTCGCTGGACCTGCAGTACTACATCTGGGACAACGACGCCTCGGGTCGCGCGCTCTTCGGTGCCCTGAAGGATGCTGCCGAGCGCGGCGTTCGCGTTCGCCTGCTTCTGGACGACCTGAACACCGCGCGCGCGGAAGAGCTGCTGCATGCCCTCTCCGGCGTGCCGAACCTGGAGATCCGCCTTTTCAACCCCTTCTGCTGCGCCCGCGCCAGCCTGACGGGACGCATCGTGAGTTCGCTCGGAGATCTTCCCCGGCTCGACCACCGCATGCACAACAAGCTGCTCATCGCCGATGGTGCGCTGGCCATGATCGGCGGTCGCAACATCGCGGATGAATACTTCGCCCGCAATCCGGTCGCCAACTTCATCGACCTCGATGCGATTGCGGCAGGCCGCGTCGTGCCGCAGCTGGCGATGCTTTTCGATCGCTACTGGAACAGCGACGAGTCCTTTCCGGTGGCGTACTTCGCGGGGTCGCGCGACCGCCGTGCCTATTCCTCGCTGCTGCAACAGTTGCTGCCGCCGGACGCGGCACCGATCGCACTCGACCTTCCAGAAAAAGACCTTCTCGACCAGGAACCTGTCAGCAAGGAACTCGACGCGAACCGGTTGACGTTGGTGCCCGGCCTGGCCTATGCGGTGGCCGACCGCCCCTCCAAGCGTGTCGACACGCCCGAGGAAGTGGAGTCCAGCAGCCTGATGACGGGCGCGATGAGCCAGCTGCTCGGGACGCGTTCGGAACTGGTGGTGACATCGCCATATTTCGTCCCGACCAAGATCGGCATGGGCGTGCTGCAGAGCCTGGAGCGCAAAGGCGTGCGCATGGTGCTCGTGACCAATTCACTGCCCTCGACCGATTCCACCTTTGTATATTTCGGCTACGCGCGGTATCGACCCGCCATCGTGAAGGCGGGCGTCGATCTGTACGAGGTCAGCGCGAGCACCGCGCCGTCGTCGCAGGACAGCAAGCCCGTCTTCGGTGGCGGCTCGTCGCGCGGCCGCCTGCACGCGAAACTCGCCGTCATCGACGAGGACATCGTGCTGCTGGGCTCGCTCAACTTCGACCCCCGCTCCGCGCGGAAGAACACCGAGCTTGGGGTCGCCGTCGACAGTCCCATGCTGGCGAGGCAGGCCCTGCGCTTCGTCGAGGCGATGAAAGCGGAAGCCTTCCGGGTGAGGCTGGAGCCCGAAGGCGGCGCACTCGCGTGGACTCCGCCGAACGAGGACGACGACCACGCGATCGAAGTAGAGCCGGGCGTGTCGGCATGGAACGCACTGCAGCGGCTCCTGCTGAACCCGCTGGTGCCCGAGGACCTTCTCTGAGCCCGGCGCCGCGGCGAATTCAGGCCAGGGCCTTGGCCTTCAGCTTCGCGAATTCGTCCTGATTGATCGTGCCCGCATCCAGCAGCGCCTTGGCGTCCGCGATCTGTTCCGCGGGCGACTTGCCCGCCACTTCGCGGATGTACGCATCGGTGTCGGACTTGGCGCGCTGCATGCTGGCCCGCTGTCGCTCGGCCATGCCTCTGCCGCGCCCGACGATGTAGACGATGGCGGTCAGCCCCGGCAGGAAGATCAGCCCGATAAGCCACAACACCTTGAACCCGCCGCCCAGCTCCGAGTCGCGGAACAGGTCGACGACGATCTGAAAGAGGATCAGGAGGTATGCGATCAACACGAAGGTCGACAGCATCAACAGAATCAGATCCCAGAAATTGCTCATTTCACTTCCTCTCGTAGTTATTGCGTTTGAAAAGCGGTATCGGCGATGTCAGCGCGGTCGCGCGGTCGCCTTGTTGGTCCAGGAGCGCAGCAGTCCCAGGACGAAACCGCCCGTGAACATCCCGAGCACATAGACGACGAACACGAGCACCGAGATCGGCAGCGTGACGCTCATGGAAAAGAGCGACACCGTCGCCGTCTCCAGATTCTGGAACTTGAACATGATCACGATGCCGGCAAGGATCGCGATCAGGACGATGTAGACATAGCGGTGCATGGGTTTCCTCCAGAACGAACAAGGGGGGACGTGCGGGGAAGGCGGCGATCGGAGAGAGCACCGCGCGAGAGTTGCCGGCCTGGGGAGTGGTCATGCCGGGTCAGAGATCCAATCTGGCGTCAGAGGTCCGGGTTCGATGTCTGTTCACTCACAGGCGGCCCCATCACAGGCGCGACCTAGCATCATTGGCGTTTTGGTCTTTGTCAAGTCTGCACAGGTCGCAGGACGCGCTGCGCAGAGCCGCTCCCGCCCCTGTTCTTTTTGTCCGGCCGCGCGGATGCTGCTGCCCCAAAGGGCAATCGCGTCTGCACGTTCGGGCAACCGTCATGCCCGCGAGCGATGTCATCATTCTTCACCTTGACGAAGGAGATCGATCCATGACAACGACAACACAACTTCTCTCCCGCTTCGCGGCCTTTGCACTGGCCCTGCTGCTCGCGGCGTGTGCAGCACCGGGCTCGCAGTCCGATTCGATGGCGCTGCGACAGGGTGTGATCGAGCAGATCTCGCCGACGCAGATCCAGACCTCGCAACACACGGGGGTCGGAGCCGTGCTGGGCGGCCTCGCCGGCGTCGGTATCGGAAGCCTGATCGGCGGAGGCACCGGGCGCGATGTGGCGATGGTCGTCGGCGCCATCGGTGGCACGCTCGGCGGGGCCGAGGTCGCGAGAAGGTACGACCAGCCCGTAGCGGGCCAGGAGATCTTCGTTCGCACGACCAGCGGCGTCCTGGTCGAAGTGACGCAGCCCGCCACGCCTGGTCTTCGTGTCGGCCAGCGTGTCTACATCGAAGGCAAGGGCGACGCCGCGCGCGTCCTCCCCCAGGCGCAATGAGCTGATCGCGCGGGAGCGCGACGACGCCCGATTCCGTCATGTGAGCTTCCTGCTGGTCCCGTGGCTGTTGCCCTTCAAGGCGGATCTGAAATTGTCTTTCGGACGATTCCGATATTCGCGAACCCTGGGATACGTACGATCAGCCGCTGCCTGACCTGAACCGCACCGCGCAAACCTCGTTCGCCTGAGTGCAAGCGACTCGACGTGATTGCCGCCATCTTCCGTGCCCTGAAAGGGCGCACCTTCATCTTGCCGTCGACCTGCCTTCTCGTGGCGGCGGCCTGCCTCTCCGGCCTGTCGGCCGACGTGGATCCGCATTGGATCTGCGCGGCGCTCGCAGCGCTGGGCATCATGGCCCTGGCGATCGGCGAAATCGCCCGCACCCGCCAATTTCAGCGCCGCGAGGACAAGCTCAACGCGATCCTCGACGCGGTGCCCCACATCCTCTTCTTCAAGGATCGAAACCTCCGCTACCAGGCAATCAACGCCGAATTCGAACGCATGTTCCGCATCGATATGGATGCGGCGATCGGCAAGGACGATAGCGCGCTCTTCGGACCCGATCTTTTCGAGCGCTTCGTCGCGCAGGACGAGGAACTCCTGTCTTCGGGCGAGTCACGCACGTACGACGAGGAGATTCAGATCGACGGCGTGCCAAGGAGCATCCAGTCACGAAAACGGCCGGTCTACGACCGCTGGGGGAAGCTGCATGGCCTGGTCGGTGTCGCGATCGACGTCACCGAACAGAAGCTGCTGCAGCATCGCCTCGAAGAAGCGAACGCGCGGCTCGACATGGCGCTGGAAGGCGCGCGCATGGGCACGTGGGAATGGAACGTGACGAGCGGCGAAGTCCATGTCGACCAGCGCGCCCGGAAGATCCTGGGCCTGCATGACGGCGCGCACGATCTGTCTTCCGTGTTTGCCAGGGTGCATCCTGACGACGTCGAAGCCATCAAGCGCCGCATGGCGCATTCGCGTGAGCGCCGGCAAGCGGCTGCGGTCGAGTTTCGCATCGCCGACGATGCAGGCGCGGAGCGTTGGGTGGAAGGATTCGCGTCACCGAGGCGCTTGCGCTCCGGCAAGGTCCATGTGGTCGGCGTCAACCGCGACATCACCGCGGACAAGAAGCTCAAGACGGACCTGGTGGCGAAGGCCGAGGAGGCCCGGTCGGCCGTGGAAGCCAAGCGCGGATTCCTCGCGATGATGAGCCACGAGGTCCGCACGCCGCTGAACGGCATGCTGGGGATGATCGAGTTGGTGCTCGATGATCATCTTGCCGATGAGCAGCGCGCGATGCTGGAACGTTGCCGCGAGTCTTCGATGGAACTGCTCACGATCATCAACGATCTGCTCGACTATTCGAAGATTCGTGCGCGCAAGCTCGAGATCGAGAACCGGCCGCTTCAACTCGCGACTCTCATCGAGGATGTCTGCGCGAATTTCACGGCGGAGATGTTTCGCACATCCACGAGTCTGAGCTTCAACGTCGATGCCCGCTTGCCGGCGCACATCTTCGGCGACACGGTGCGCCTGCGACAGGTGTTGATCAACCTGGTCGCCAACGCCGTCAAGTTCACCGAGTGCGGCAGTGTGAAGGTCGACGCCCGCCCAGGTCCGGACGGGCTGCTGGAACTGATCGTGGAAGACACCGGCATCGGCATCGACCCGGAGGCCATGGGCACGCTCTTCGACCCGTTCACACAGGCAGACATCTCCACGACGCGCCGCTACGGTGGCACAGGGCTGGGCCTCACCATCGTGAAGCAACTGGTCGACCTGATGCAAGGCAAGGTCGAATGCGAAAGCGAAGCGGGCTGCGGGAGTCGCTTCACCGTGACGCTGCCCTTGCACCCCTGCCAAGCCGGCATCGAGCCGGCGACGGCGGAGGATTCCGGCGACCTTGCCGATGGAGAAATCGTGCCGATCGGCCAAGGGCAAAAGCTCCTGCTCGCGGAGGATCATCCGGTCAACCGCGAAGTCATTACGCGGCAACTCGCCAGGCTCGGCTTCGAGTGCGACTCTGCGGAAGATGGCGAGCAGGCCTTTGAAAAACTCCGGTCACCAGGCGCGAGTTACGCGATGCTGCTGACGGACTGTCGCATGCCACGGCTCGACGGCTATGAGCTGGCGAGGCGTTTGCGCGATGTCGAATCACGACTCGGCCTGCCGAGATTGCCGATCATTGCTCTGACCGCGAACGCATTGGACGGCGATGCCGAGCGCTGTATCGCGCTCGGGATGGATGCCTACTTGCCCAAACCATTGCGGACCCGTGACCTGCGCGACGCCCTGATCAGGGCCCTGCCGACCGATCGAGCAATGGGCGACGCAGCGATGGTGCCGATTGACGTTCCGCAAGCCGTGCCATCCGGGCCAATCCACGGCTATTCGACGCTCGGCAGACTGTGCAGGGGTGACGCCCGCGACATGGCAGAGTTGCTACGCGCCTTCGCGGTCGCTACTTCACAGGATCTTCAAGCCCTCGATCGTGCTGCGGAGGCAGGCGACCTGACCGTCCTCCGTCAATTGGCCCACCGCGTGGGTTCAGCCTGCCGCCAACTCGATGAAACGAAGGCAGTCGCCTCATTGCAAACGATGGAACGACTCGAAAAGATCGATCAAGCGGTCATTGCGGTCGCGCGGCGCGACACAGCTTCGGCACTGGCGCGTGCAATGCACGCGTACGGGAATTCCGCAGATCAGGAATTCAGTCCGTGCTCACGCGAATAGACATAAATGTCATAGTCGCTTCTCAAACCAAGCTTCAACATGGCCACGGTCTTTTGAGTGCTGACTGTCTTGACGCTGCGAGACAGCCTCTCGGAAATGCCGGACACCGTCAAACCGGTCGCAAAGAGCCGAAGCACCTCGACTTCCCGAGTCGACAACGAGGCAGAGATGTCACCATTGATTTTCTGCGGATTCTGAAAAAGGCCTCGCCGAAACGCGACGCTGATGTACTCTCGGCCTCCGGCAACGGCATCGATGGCAAGAAGGGTTTCCGTCATGTCGGAGGACTTGTCGACCAGGCCACGGATTCCCGCTTCCAATATGCTGCCGTGGACGCCCACGTTGCCCATCATCGTGAGGACAACAATGGGCAGCGCCGGATAGTCGCGTCGAAGACGAAGAAGCAGGCTGAGCCCGTCAGCCACACGTCCGCCCGGCATCGAGAAGTCCGTGACCAGAAGGTCCAACGGTACCTCCGTGAGTACATCCAATAGCGAATCCGTGGAATCGGCTTCGGCGACCACCGCGATGTCGCCTCTTTGCTTCAGCAACATTCGAACCCCACTGCGGATCAGAGGATGGTCATCGGCAACGGCAATACGCAATGTCACGAAAAAGAAACTGTCTCTTGGAAATCGGGGGGATTCGGGAAATGAAAGCTGAACGCTCAATCTGACGGCGATCGCTCTTCCCATGCGCGCAAAAGATGCGTGATGCCGAATGCGGGTGAGGCAATCCTAGCCGGATCCGAGAAGGATTGATTTGCCGTGGCATCACGCAGATGAATACCTTCATCTACTGTGGAAAACCACACATCCTACCAGCCACAAGGAAGCAGGTGCAACACCCTCGACATCGCGGCGGACGAGCGAGGAGAAGCGAACGCGCTCCGAGCCGAGCCGGGCCGAGCCGGGCCGAGCCGAGATGATTTCGGGAGCAGTACGAGGGGCCCTGCTCCGTCGCGTTACGGGATCGCGATAGCGACGGTCAGAACGGAATGTCGTCGTCCATGTCGTCGAAGCCCGACGACGATTTGGCCGGTGCCTGGCGCGCTGCCGGCGCAGGCGCGCGGGGCGCTGCCGCCGGCGGACGCGAATAGCCGCCGCCACCTTGCGAGTAACCGCCGTCGTCGTCGCCCGAAGGCGCGCCCTGGCCCTGGCGGCTGCCGAGCATCTGCATCTGGTCCACACGGATGTCGGTCGCGTACTTCTCGACGCCGTCCTTGTCCGTGTACTTCCGCGTGCGGATCTGGCCTTCGACGTAGATCTGCGAGCCCTTGCGCAGGTATTGAGCGGCGATTTCCGCGAGTCGGCCATTGAACACGAGGCGGTGCCACTCCGTGGCCTCGCGCATTTCGCCGCTTTGCTTGTCCTTCCACTTGTCGGTGGTGGCCAGCGTCGCGTTGCACACCTGGTCGCCGCTCGGGAACGTGCGTGTTTCCGGATCGCGTCCGAGATTGCCGACGAGGATGACTTTGTTGACCGATGCCATATGCGCTGCCCCTGAGATTCCAGAAGTCCAAGAACGAAGGATTGAACCAACAAGTCTACCTCGCCTCAGGCGGGCTGGACCTCGGCATGTGTGAGGGTGCAGAGGCCGACGTCGTCGGCATGCATTTGCATTGCCGCCGGGGATGGCAGCATGCCGCCCGGAAAGATGAAATGCCGGATGAAATCGGTACGGGGCGCCCGCCCGCCTGGATCTCTTATTTCGACCGCCGTGATCTAATCCCGCTCGCTCTGCGTAAGAGCCGCATGAACACCGTCCGACCGTCATCGGCCGAGGCCGCGTCGCAAACGCGGTCGCGATCGCCTTACCTGTCGGTTGTGACACCTCACCAGGGCCGGGGAGCGATGCCGACCATCGAGGAACTGAACGCGCTTGCCAGGGCCGTGGCGCTCGACGGTGACCGGGAAGCCTTTGCTGCGCTCTTCAAGCACTTCGCACCCCGCGTGAAGGCCTACCTGATGCGCTCCGGAAGCGCCGAGGGATTTGCCGAGGAGCTCACCCAGGAAACGATGGTGAGCGTCTGGCGCAAGTCGGCGCAGTTCGATCCGGCCCGGGCCAGTGTCTCCACCTGGATCTTCACCATCGCGCGCAACCTTTGTGTCGACCACCACAGGCATCACGGACCGGTGCCGGTCGACATGGACGAGCTCGATTGGGACGCGGTACCCGGCCCCCAACCGTCCCCCGACGAGGAAACCCATGTTCGGCAGCGCGAAGCCGGCGTGCGCTCGGCACTGGGACGCTTGCCCGAGGAGCAGGCCCAGGTGCTGCGCCTTTCCTTCTTCGAAGAGCATCCCCATGCCCAGATCGCGAGCGAACTGGGCATTCCGCTCGGCACGGTCAAGTCGCGGGTGCGGCTTGCCGTGAATCATTTGCGTCGCTTGCTCGACGAGTTCGAACCATGATCCTTCACCATCCAGCCGAAGATCTGCTTCTGGCGTTCGCCGCAGGCCGCCTCTCCGGCGGACATTCCCTTCTCGTGGCCAGCCATGTGGAGGGTTGCGCGCACTGCCGGGAGCGTGTGCGCCTGCTCGAAACGGTCGGCGGCGCCATGCTGGAGACGCTGGCGCCCGAGGTCCTCGAATCGCAGGCGTTGGCGCGGACCCTGGCCGCGATCGACGCGCCGGAGCCGTCCAGGATGCCTCGGCGTACCGGCACCCGCATGCGCGCCGAACTGCCCGGTGGCCTGCCTTGGCCCCGCGCGATGCGAGGCTGCGCGTCGACGCCCTGGCGCTGGCTCGGGCCGGGGATGCGCTGGAGCCGCGTGACGCTGCCCGGCGATGACGCGGCCAACGTCTTCCTGCTTCGCATCGGTGCGGGGAAGATGCTGGCGCAGCACACGCACAGCGACTCCGAACTCACGCAAGTCCTCTACGGCACTTTCCACGATGGCCGCGCCTTGTTCGGCCCGGGCGACTTCGATGAAACGGACGGCAGCATCCGGCACCAGCCCACGGTACAGGCTGCCGGGGAATGCATCTGCCTCGCCTCGGTTCAAGGCAGGGTGCTGTTCGATGGCGCTGTGGCGCGCGTTCTGGGAGCGCTGGTAGGCATGTAGGGGTGCCGTCTCATGACGGCGTCTTGCGCGGCAGGCCGGGAATGAAGGCATGCGAGCCCCTGGCCAGCCGCCAGGCCGGGGCACCGCTAGATCACTTTCCCTGAATGGCAGGCTCGTCGGCGTCATTGAGCCACGCGTCGATCAGCGTATACGACACGGCCAGCATGACCGGTCCCACGAAGATACCGACGAGGCCGAAGCCGAGCAATCCACCGATGACACCGGCGAAGATGAGCAGCAGGGGAAGGTCGGCGCCGCGCTTGATGAGCATCGGACGCAGGAAGTTGTCCATGGTGCCGACGATCAGCGTCCACACGACGAGGAAGACGCCCCAGGCGGTCGAGCCATGCCAGAAGACCCAGACTGCCGCCGGCGCGAGCACCAGCGTCGGCCCGATCTGGACGATGCACAGCATGAACATCACCGCCGTGAGCAGTGCGGCGAATGGCACACCGGCAATGGCGAGGCCGATGCCGCCCACCACCGCCTGGACGATGGCCGTGACACCCACGCCCAGCGCCACCCCGCGGATCGCCTTGCCGGCCAGCACGACGGCGCCTTCCCCGCGGGCGCCCCCCAATCTGCGGCCGAAACGCAGAACCTCGGCTGCCGCCGATTCACCCTGTGCGTACATCACCCCCGCGATCACCACGGTCAGGACGAACTGCAGCGTCAGCGCGCCCACGACACCGGCCTGCGAGAAGAGCCAGCCCGTGACTTGCTTGGCATAGGGCGTGACCTTGGCCTCGACACCGGCCACGCCCGAAGCCACGAGTTCGTCCCAGGCCACCGTCAGCTTGGGACCGACGAAGGGCAGTCCCCCCACCCACCTGGGCAATTCGGGTGGGCCCTGGCTGATCTGAAGCTTGAACCAGTCGACGACTTCGTCCGCGTTGGCCGCGATGGTGGAAATGGCCATGGTCAGCGGCAGCACGAACAGCAGCAGCAGGATCAACATCATTACCAGTACCGCGAGGCTGCGACGCCGCCATAGCCGGGCCTCGAACCAAAGCAGTGCGGGCCAGGTGGCTACCACCACCATGACCGCCCAGATCGTGGCACCCAGGAAGGGGCGGAGGATCCAGAGAGACGAGCCGATGAGCAGGACGATGCTCAATACGCCGAAGGTGATCTTGGCAAGGTCGGAGCGGGGTTCGGTCATGGAGGGTCACCAGTTTCTTGGACAACCCACAGTTTGCTTGACGCGAGCCTCGCCGTTAAGCATCAGGCCACCGGGCGGGCGGAAATCGCGCGCTCCAGGGCCTCGCAGCGCAGCTTGATCGCTGTATCGACCTGTTCCACCCGCGCCAGAAGCGAGGCATGGCGCTCGGCAGTGCGCTCCATCCGGACCCTGTCCTGCAACTCCAGGAAGTTGCGCAGGTCGGTGAAACGCGAAGCCTCCGCCTTGTCGGCGAGATGGCGCTGGGCCTGCATCTCCTTTGTGTGCCGACGCGTCTCGAGCAGGAGCGAGCCCTGCAGATGCACGAAGTAGGTGGCGAATACGACGACCAGCAGCGCGGTCAGTCCCAGCATCACAAGCCCCAGAGGCGCCGTGACTTCGATGAACCCGATCGACATCGCAGCCGGCGCAGCGAGGACACCCCAGTTCAAGGTGGCCAGACCCGCGATCAGCAGCACGACAACGACCAACACGCCTGCTCTTATTCCCATTGCATACCTTCATCAGTTGTGGAAAGCCGGACCGAAATGGACCTGGCGACGCCGGACTCTAGAAACTCCGTACCGCGGCGTCTACGAGAGGGCGCTGGATCTGCGCACGAACTTTCGAATCGTGGTCCGGGAAGCGTCAATTGAAGCGTTGGTGCTCCGAAAGCGGATCGACTAGTCTCGCTGCTGCATTTTTTTGTCCGGATTCGGAGGTCTCATGCCCACGAGGGTCAGTCGATTCACGCAGGCACTCGATGGAAGCGTCGCCACGATGGCGCTGACCTGTCTGCTCGGCGTCGCGAGTTACTTTTTCGGACAACCGATGTCCATCGAGCTGCACTGGTTCTGGATGGCCCTGGGATCGGTCTGCATCGTCGCCCTGGCCCTCCTGCAGTTCGCCCGGTCGCGGCGGATCCAGCGTCGGGACGATGAACTCAGCGCGATTCTCAATGCGGTCCCGCACATCCTCTTCTTCAAGGACACCGACTTCCGGTACCGGTCGCTGAATGCGGAATTCGAGAAGGCTTTCCACATCGACTCGCGCACCGCCCTCGGCAAGACCGACAAGGAGCTCTTCGGACCTGATCTCCACGAGCGCTTTCTTTCTCAGGACCGTGAACTGATCGCATCCGGGTCGGCTCGCACCTACGAAGAGGACATCGTGATCGACGGCGTCGTTCGCACCATGCAGTCGCGCAAGCGGCCGGTCCACGATCGCCACGGTAGGCTTCGCGGCATCGTCGCGGTCGCGATCGATGTCACCGAGGACAAGGCGACCCAGCGTCAGCTCGAGGATGCCAGCGCGCGCCTGGCCATCGCGCTCGAAGCGGCTCGCATGGGCTTCTGGGAATGGAATCTGGCGACCGGCGAAATCCGCGCCGACGAACGCGCCCGCCGGAACCTCGGCATCAAGACGACGGAACGGGACGTGTCTGCGGTCTTTTCAAATATCCACCCCGACGACGTCGGCGATGTCAGGGCGAGCATCGAGTTCGTTCGCATCCGGCAAGAGGTCGTCGCCTCCGAGTTCCGGGTCATCGATCCAACGGACGGTGAGCGATGGATCGAAGGGTTCATCTCGCCGGACCGGGTGCGCGGGAGCAATGACTTCCTAGTCGGCGTCAATCGCGACATCACCGAGCGACGCAGGGACGAACTCGAACTCGGCGAGGCGAAGTCCCGTGCCGATGAGGCACTTGCCGAACTCGAGCTGTCGCGAAGCAACCTGGAACTGGCCCTGAGTGTCGGTGGCTTGGGCGTCTGGCGGTCACTCACGCTCCTGCCCGAGCGTTCGTACCTCACCGACCCCGCGTTTCTCGACACCGTGGTGACGGCAGACCTGAAGTTCCGGGAACTCTACGGACACGGCCCGGATTCGGTCGTGACCTATCGCGATCTTTTCACGCGTCTGCATCCGACGGATCGCAAGCGCGTCGCTGCACGGATCGACCTGACCTTTCGCCGCGGGCTCGCGGCATACAAGGACCGCTTCCGCGTCTGCAGCCGCGATGGCCTCGTCCGGACGCTGGATGTGCGGGGCAGCATGTCGAGGCATGTCGACGGCGACACCGCCGTCGTCTCCTTCACGGGCATCGCCAAGGACGTCACGAACGAAGAGGCTCTGAAGACAGACCTGGTGGCCAAGGCCGAGGAAGCGCGCTCCGCCGTGGAGGCCAAGGCGCACTTCCTCGCCATGATGAGCCACGAGGTCCGCACGCCTCTCAACGGCGTGCTCGGAATGATCGATCTCGTCATCGATACGCCACTGACCGAAGAGCAGCGCGGCATGCTGATGCGAAGCCGGGAGTCGTCGGTAGCCCTGCTCACGATCATCAACGACATCCTCGACTTCTCGAAGATCGAGGCACGCATGCTCGACCTGGAGCACCGCCCCCTGTCGTTGGACGAACTCATCGACGACCTGTGCGCAACGCTGGCGCCGGAGGCGGAGCGCAAGGGGATCCGGCTGGACATCGAGATCGATCCGCATCTCCCGTCGTTCATCGTGGGCGACTCTGTGCGGATTCGGCAGGTCCTGACGAATCTCATCAGCAATGCGGTCAAGTTCACTCATCAGGGCGGAGTGAAAGTGCAGGCGAAGCGGCTGTCGAAGAAGCAATTCGAACTCGCGGTACAGGACACCGGCATCGGCATCGATCCGCGAATGACCAAGTCACTCTTCGAACCCTTCCGGCAAGCCGATGCCGCCACTACGCGGCGCTATGGCGGCACCGGCTTGGGGCTCACGATCGTCAAGCAGTTGATCGAACTGATGCAGGGCCGCATCGAGTGCGAGAGTCGCCTGAATGCCGGCAGCCGATTTGTCGTGACCTTGCCCTTGCATCCATCGGCTCCTGGCGTCGATTCCGCGAAGGCCCATTCGGCAGACAGGGGTGCTGACCTCAACGAAGGCGAGACACCCATCGAAACCGGGTCAGGGGTGACTTCGCGCGACTCCAGTCACAAGGTACTGCTCGCAGAGGATCATCCGATCAATCGCGAAGTCATCACGCGGCAACTCGCCAAGCTTGGCTACGAATGCGATTGCGCGGAAGACGGTGAACAGGCGTGGAAAAGACTCGTCTCGCCCGAGGCGGACTATTCAATGCTATTGACCGATTGCCGAATGCCATTTCTGGACGGCTACGAACTGACGAAGCGCGTGCGCGATCGCGAGGCAAAGCTGGGTCTGCCGAGACTGCCGATCGTCGCGCTGACTGCGAGTGCATTGCAGGGCGAGGCGGAGCGCTGCCTCGCTCTCGGGATGGACGCCTACCTGTCCAAGCCGCTGCAGGTCGACGACCTTCGCAAGATGCTGATGCAAGTCATGGCTGGACCGTCGAGGTCTGACGTCGCGCGGGTCCCGGCGAGCGGGACCGAGGCCCCGCAGGCCGATTCCGAACCCGCTTACGAAGGTCTGACGGCACTCTGCGCTGGCGATCTGCGCAAGGTCGCGAGCTTGGTCGACATCTTCGTGACGACGACGGCGGAAGACCTGAAGGCGATGGATCAGGCCTACGAAGCCGGCGATCATGCAGCGCTGCGACAACTGGCACACAGGCTGAGTTCAGCCTGCCATCAACTCGACGAAACCGAAGCGGTAGCCCGGTTGAAGGCGATCGAAAGGCTTGAAGGAACCGACGATGCCTCGGAGGACAGAGTCCGCGACCTCTACGAACTCGCAAGGCGGGACGTGTCGTCGGTGCTCTCACGCGCCTCGGAATTCACGCGCCTGCACGCCTGAGCGTGCGATCACGAAATCATGCCGTGCTCCCGCGCATAGGTGTAGATGTCGAGATCGCTCTTGAGACCCAGCTTTACCATGGCATCCGACTTCTGCCGACTTACGGTCTTGATGCTGCGTGACAAGCGCTCGGCGATGGCCGTCACGGTCATGCCGGATGCGAACAGACGCAGCACTTCGACTTCGCGCGGAGAAAGCTTGGCAGTCTCGCTGTCCTTCAGGTTGAACTGGCTTTCGAACAGGTTCTGTCGAAAGGTCGTACTGATGTAGGTGCGACCCTGTTGCACCGCCTGGATCGCCAAGGAAATCTCGGCCATGCCGGCAGCCTTGTCGACCAGGCCACGTATGCCGGTCTCGAGGACGGTCCCATGCACGGCGGCATTGGAGATCATCGTGAGAACGATCAACGGCAGCTTGGGATGGTCTCGCCGGATGCGCTGGAGCAACGCGAGTCCATCCGCTGCTTGACCGCCGGGCATCGAGAAGTCGGTGATGAGCAGATCGGCGGCCGTTTCACGCAATACCGATAGAAGCTTGTCCGGAGAATCCGCCTCGGCGACGATCGTCATCCCCCCCCTTTCTTCGAGCAGCATCCTCACGCCAGCGCGAATGAATGGATGGTCGTCAGCAATGATCAAGCGCAGCGCCATGGAAATCCGATCGTCCTTCACTAGCCACACTGAGGCCCCTCGTGCGCACAAAGCCCACTCGGGTTCGAGGCGGAAGGGACTATCCGACCGAACGTCAACAAGTGTCAATTCCATTGGTTTGGACGGAATCGCTCGAGGCCGCTCAGGTCACCAACTGATGGGCGCGCGAGAAATCGACCAGTTCAACCAGCGTCGAGATGCTCAGCTTTTCGAAGATCCTGGTCTTGTAGCCGCTGATGGTCTTGTTGCTGATGAGCAGCGTGTCGGCGATTTCCTTGTTGCTCAGGCCGCGCGCAAGGTACTGCAGCACTGTCAGCTCGCGGTCGGAGAGGCTCTTGATCAGGGTCCCGGGCTTGCCGTCACCCAGGCCGGATTGCGCCTTGAGGACGGACGTCGCGAACATGCTGTAGCCGGCAAGCACGGTGTAGGCGGCCTGCACCACCCGCTCGAGGTCTTCCGTCTTGCTGATGAAGGCATTCGCGCCCGCCTTGACGGCCCGGGCGCCGAAGATCGCCTCTTGCTGGCCCGACAGGACCAGCAGTTTCGTCTGACGCTGTAGCTTCGTCACGCGTTCGATGACATCGAGTCCGTTCAAACGCGGCAAGTCGACGTCGAGGATCACCAGTTCGGGTTCGTGTTCACGGATGGTGGCGAGTGCCGATGGACCATCGGCGGCCTCGGCTACGACTTTGAAATGGCCGGTGGCCTCCAAAGCAGATCGGACGGCCAGCCGAATGGCCGGATGATCGTCAACCAGGACGACTGAGTGCATATTGTTTTCCCCTTGGATCTAAAGAAACTGATCCATGTCGTGCATCCCGCAGAGGCGATCGATTCAGTTCCGATCAATCCGGTGGCCTTTTGACTTGGGCATGGACACCTCCGTGGGGCAAGACATGGCTCGCAGGCGTCGAAGCATAGCGAGGACGTACTGAAATTGGCCTCACCGGGCGCTGTCAGGTGCCCTTTTCAGATTCTTCTGAGGCCGGTTCCAAGAATCTTCCCCAGTCGGGCTTTCGAAGTTGCAGGCTTGCAACAGCCGAAGGGGACAATCGCCTGACTCGATGAACCACGAACCCGACTTTTTCGAGAACCTGCGCGCCGAGTTGTCGAGCGGACGCGTATGGCTCGACCGCGCCATCGTCCTGGGCTATGCCGTGGCCGCGGGACTGTTCGTGGTGGCGTTCACCATTGCGAGCGAATGGGCGTTCGGCTTGTTCCAAGGCCTGTACAAGAGCTATCCGTGGGCGGTCCTGCTGTGGATGCCTGCGGTCACGGCCGCGATTGCCTGGGCGACACGCCGATGGTTTCCCGCCGCCGCAGGCTCTGGCATCCCGCAAGTCATGGCGGCACTGGATCCCGCGATGCCGCCCGAAAGACGCAGCCGATTCGTCTCGCTCCGCCTCACGGTCGCCAAGATCTGTCTCGCCGTGGCCGGCTTCGCCGCGGGTCTCTCGATCGGCCGCGAGGGGCCGGCCGTGCAGGTCGCCGCCGGCGTGATGCACCATGCGCGCCGCTGGCTGTCACCCGCCACCACGATCGACTCGCGCGGACTCCTGCTCGCAGGCGGTGCGGCCGGCATCGCCGCGGCCTTCAATGCGCCGCTGGCGGGTGTGGTGTTCGCGATCGAGGAACTCTCCGGGCGCATCGAGGCGCGCGCGAGCGGCCTGATCATCACGGCGATCGTTCTGGCAGGCCTTGTGGCTGTCTCCGTCTTCGGCAACCTGAGCTATTTCGGCGTCATCAAGGTGTCTGGTTTCGGCTGGGAAGCCATGGGCCCCGGCTTGCTGGTGGCCGTGGTGGCAGGCGTCGGCGGCGGACTGTTCTCCAGACTGCTGGCCGCCTCGCTGACCGGCGCGCCCCAGCGCCTGAACCGCCTGCGCGCACGATGGCCGATCAGGTTCGCCGCAGTCGGAGGTCTCCTGGTGGCTGTGATCGGCGTCGTCAGCGACGGCGCCACGTTCGGGTCGGGTTCCGAGACCGTCAAGCAGATGCTGGCGGGCCATGAGGAATTCACGCCGCTCCAGACACTGCTCAAGTTCATCGCGACCTGGATCACCGCCTGGTGCGGTGTGCCGGGCGGCATCTTCGCGCCCGCGCTGTCGATCGGCGCCGGCATCGGAGACGGCATTGCGCAGCTCGCAAGCCCCGCGCTGGGGCCGGCATTGATCGCGATGGGCATGGCCGGCTTCCTCGCCGCGGTCACGCAGGCCCCTCTCACCGCCTTCATCATCGTCATGGAGATGGTTGACGGCCATTCGATGGTGCTGAGTCTCATGGCCTGCGCGATGCTGGCCAGCCTGATCTCGCGCATGCTGAGCCGGCCGCTCTATGCGACCCTGGCCGCGCACATGCTTTCCTCGGCCATCGGCTCTCCGGTGCCGGTGCGCCACGACAAGGCGCCGGCAGGCGACGAATCCACCCACGTGCCCTGAAATCGCCGGGGACTTATCATGTCCGGTTGCCCAGGACCGACCGCCCGTGAATTCCCCCACCGATGACGCCTACCTCGGCGCCGTGCTCGCGCAGCAACGCATCAGCATCCGCGGCGCGCGCACGCACAACCTCAAGAACGTCGACCTCGACATCCCGCGCAACAAGCTGGTGGTGATCACCGGCCTGTCGGGTTCGGGCAAGTCGAGCCTGGCCTTCGACACCCTCTATGCCGAGGGCCAGCGACGCTACGTCGAAAGCCTCTCAGCCTATGCGCGGCAGTTCCTGCAGCTGATGGACAAGCCGGACGTCGACGTGATCGAGGGCCTGTCGCCCGCGATCAGCATCGAGCAGAAGGCTACCAGTCACAACCCGCGCTCGACCGTGGGTACGGTCACCGAGATCCACGACTACCTCCGGCTGCTCTACGCCCGTGCCGGCACGCCCTATTGCCCGGATCACCATCTGCCACTGCAGGCGCAGACCGTGAGCCAGATGGTCGATGCCGTCCTCGCCATCCCCAACGAGCCCCGCCTCATGATCCTGGCGCCGGTCGCGCGCGAGAAGAAGGGCGAGTTCGTCGAACTCTTCGCCGAGATGCAGGCACAGGGCTACATTCGCTTTCGCGTCGATGGCCAGACCTACGAATACAGCGACCTGCCCAAGCTCAAGAAGACGGAGAAGCACGACATCGACGTGGTCATCGACCGCCTGCGTGCACGGCCCGACATGCAGCAGCGCCTGGCCGAGAGCTTCGAAGCCGCGCTGCGCCTGGCCGACGGCCGCGCCATCGCGCTCGAGATGGACGCACCCGCGAGCGAGCCCGAATCGGCGCCGGCGCCCAAGCCGGCGCACGAGCACCTTTTCAACGCCAAGTTCGCCTGCCCGATCTGCCACTACTCGCTGGCCGAACTCGAACCGCGGCTGTTCTCCTTCAACTCGCCAGTGGGCGCATGCCCGAGCTGCGACGGCCTCGGTCATCGCGAATTCTTCGACCCGGCGCGCGTGGTCGCCTTCCCGTCCCTGAGCCTCGCGAGCGGCGCCATCAAGGGATGGGACCGACGCAACGGCTACTACTTCAGCATGCTCGAAAGCGTGGCGAAGCACTACAAGTTCGACGTCGACACACCCTTCGAGGAGCTGCCCGCCTCGGTCCAGCAGACCGTGCTGCACGGCTCGGCGCAGGAAGAGATCAAGTTCACGTACGTGATGGACAGCGGCCAGCAGGCCGGCAAGAAGCTGGTGCGCAAGCACCCCTTCGAAGGCATCATCCCCAACATGGCGCGGCGCTACCGCGAGACCGACTCGACGATGGTGCGCGAGGACCTCTCGCGCTTCCGCAACATGCAGCCCTGCCCCGACTGCGAAGGCACGCGGCTGCGGCCCGAGGCGCGCAACGTGTTCCTGGTCGACGACACCGGCCCCGAGCCGCAGCGCATGGCGATCTACGAGATCAGCCGCGCGACGCTGCGCGAGAGCTTCGCGTACTTCCAGAAGCTGCACCTTCGCGGCGCCAAGGCCGAGATCGCCGACAAGGTGGTCCGCGAGATCGGCCTCCGGCTCAAGTTCCTGAACGACGTCGGGCTCAACTACCTGAGCCTCGACCGCAGCGCCGAGACGCTGTCGGGCGGCGAGGCGCAGCGCATTCGCCTGGCCTCGCAGATCGGCTCCGGCCTCACCGGCGTGATGTATGTGCTCGATGAACCCAGCATCGGCCTGCACCAGCGCGACAACGACCGGCTCATCGGCACGCTCAAGCATCTGCGCGACATCGGCAACAGCGTGATCGTGGTCGAGCACGACGAAGACATGATCCATGCGGCCGACCACGTGATCGACATGGGTCCGGGCGCGGGCGTCCATGGCGGCCGGGTGATGGCGCAGGGCACCTACGCGCAGGTCGCCGCCAGTCCCGATTCACTGACGGGGCAGTACCTCTCGGGCATCAAGAAGATCGCGGTGCCAGCACGCCGCACGCCGTGGCTGCCGGTCGTCGCCAAGCCGGCGTTCAATGAAGGCAGGAAGCCATCGCGCTTTCCGCAAAGCCCGGCCGCCGAACGGCGCGCGGCGCGGGAGGCGGCGCATCTCGCATCGCAATCGGATCTGCAGGAGATCCGCGTGATCGGCGCGTCGGGCAACAACCTCAAGAACGTGAACGTGGCCTTCCCCGTCGGTCTTCTGACCTGCGTGACGGGCGTCTCGGGCTCGGGCAAGTCGACACTGGTGAACGACACGCTCTATACCGCGGTCGCTCGCACGCTCTATCGCGCCCACGAGGAGCCGGCAGCGCATGAGGCGATCGAAGGCATCGAATATTTCGACAAGGTCATCAACGTCGACCAGTCGCCGATCGGCCGCACGCCGCGCAGCAATCCCGCGACCTACACCGGCCTCTTCACGCCGATCCGCGAGTTGATGGCCGAGACCAACACGGCCCGCGAGCGCGGCTATGGCCCCGGGCGCTTCAGCTTCAACGTCGCGGGCGGCCGCTGCGAGGCCTGCCAGGGCGACGGCGTCGTCAAGGTCGAGATGCACTTCCTGCCCGACGTGTACGTGCCCTGCGAGGTGTGCCACGGCCAGCGCTACAACCGCGAGACGCTCGAGGTGCAGTACAAGGGCCGCAACATCGCGCAGATCCTCGACATGACGGTGGAGACCGCGCACGAGTTCCTCAAGGCCGTGCCCACCATCGAGCGCAAGCTGCGCACCCTGCTCGACGTCGGCCTCAGCTACATCAAGCTGGGCCAGGCCGCGACCACGCTGTCCGGCGGCGAGGCACAGCGGGTCAAGCTGGCGCTCGAACTCAGCAAGCGCGACACCGGCCGCACGCTCTACATCCTCGATGAGCCGACCACCGGCCTGCACTTCGCCGACATCGAACTGCTGCTGAAGGTGTTGCACCAGTTGCGCGATGCGGGCAACACCATCGTGGTCATCGAGCACAACCTCGACGTGATCAAGACTGCCGACTGGCTGATCGACATGGGTCCGGAAGGCGGCGCGGGCGGCGGCACGGTCGTGGGCGTCGGCACGCCGGAAGACATCGCCGCGAACGAGGCGAGCCACACCGGGCGCTACCTGAAGCGGCTGCTGCCCGGCTGACCGGCCGGCACGGGCCGCGGCTACTGCTTCCGATAGTTGGCCGGCGGCGCCTGGGGCGGAATGGCCGGCACCGTCTTCTGCTCCTGCGGGCCCGCAGTGCCTACACGCACATTCACCCTCGTGCCGGCCGTGACCAGGCTACCCGGCACAGGCAACTGCCCGATCACCGAACCCGGCGGCGGCGGCGTCGGATCGACGGCACCTGTCGCCGCATCGATCACGACGAGGCCGAGTCCGCGTTCGTCCGCGAGCTGCACCACCCTGCGGATGTCCAGGCCCGCGAAATCCGGGACGACCACTGGCACGACGGCGTTCGGTACCTGCGCGGAGTTGTTCGGGGAGGCGGACGGATACGACGCCTCTCCGCGCTGGCCTGAACGCGAGGACAGCAGGACCCCCGCGCCCACGATGATCACCGCCGAGACGGCGATCGACGCCGCCAGCCCCCACCAACCCATCGACCGCGGTGCAGAGGCCAGCACCGCCCCACCAGGCTGCGAGACGAACTTGCGTTCGGCGACGCTTTCCACCTGCGACAGCAGTGCATCCCAGTCGCGCCGGCCGTCGCGCGAGAGATCGATGGCCTGGTAGTTCCGGTACTCCAGCGGAGGGTAGGCGCCGTCGAGCAGCACGGGCACCAGCACGCCGCGTCGCCCGCCTTCGCTCGCTTCGAGCTTGACGAAGTCCGACCCGACCGAGGCCTTGGACCACAGCACGATCACGACGTCCGATGCGTCCAGCGCGTCCGCGATCGCCCTCTGGAAATTGACCCCCGGCTTGATGTCGCGATCGAGGAAGACTTCATACCCGTGCTGGCGCAGCATCAGGTCGGCCTTTCGCGCGTGGGCGATGTCGGGCGGCGCGTAGCTGATGAAGACGCGCTTGCCCCTGGACGCCGGCGGCGTCGGGGGCGCGAGCGACGCCGGCTGCGGATCGGCGAACGGATCGTCCGCCACCATGCTGCCCGATGGCGGCACGGCAACCGGGACCGTTCCCGCCTGCACAGGCATCGGCGGCTGAGGCGGCAGCGGAGCGAAGCCACCCGACATCGGCACGGACGACGGTGCCTGCGGCATCGACGTCGTGATCGGCGAACTGCCCCGCGGCACGATCATCGTGACCGGCGAGTCCTGCGCCATCCACGGCGGGATGTCCGCCAGCAAGCGGTCGACGAAGACCCGGTAGCTGTTCGCGAGCGAGAGTCGCTCGCTGCTCATCTGCCGGACCGAGATCACTTCGCCATAGGCGACATCCGCCGATTGCTGGATCTGTACATCGTCGAAGTAGGCGCCCAGGTCGCAGTTCTTCAGCGCATAGCAGTCCTTCAGCAGGTTCTGGAACATCGGTTGGTAGCCCGCCACGCCCGCATCCAGGTTGCCGTAGCGCCAATGCGCGTTGAGCCGCTCCATCGAGACTTCGATGCGGGAGGGCAGCGGATAGACCAGCAACGGCCGCAGATCGTCCGAGCCCAGCCGGTACGAGGTGGCGCGCACGACCAGCTCGCGCACACCGGTGAGGCTCTGGCGGTTCGGCGTGAAGACCACGACCAGCTTCTCGGGCAGCAGCGAGGTGCAGATGCCGCTGATGTCGGTGACGCCGGTGCGCGAATCGACCAGGACGTAGCGGTAGCGCAAGCCCAGCGCCTCCGCGACCCTGCGATAGATGCCCGGGGCGCGCTTGAACAGCCCTTCCCAGTCGAAGGTGTTGACCCGGCGCGAGTACAGCCCGTCGTCGTTGCGCCCGGCGCGGATGATGTGGATGTTCGGCACCTCGGTGTCGCCGATGAAGTCGCCGACATCGATGCGCGACATCGCCGTTTCCACGGCCTCCTCGGCTTCATCCGCGGACGCCGGCTGCGCCTCGGGCAGCGCCTCGCGGATCGCGATGAAGAGATCGATCAGGCCCCGTTCGGCGCCGAGGCCGGTGTCGAGCGCGGGACCCCGCGATCGCAGCCGTGCCGGAAGGAACTGGTGCAGGCCGGGCGCTTCCAGGTCCCAGTCCACCACCAGCACCTTCTCGCCGGGATCGCCGCTCACGCGCTCGGCCAGCACGCAGGCCGTGTTGGCTAGCGCCATCGTGCGGCCGGTGCCGCCCTTGTACGAATAGAAGGTGATGATGCTGCCGGGGGTCCGCGCTGGTGCGGCGCTCGTCATGTCCGTCTAGCGGTTCGGAAAGCTGGGCTGCCACGCCGCCGCCTTCGCCGCGGCCATCGGCCGCCAGGGCGCGACATCGGCTTCCGCCGGCAGACTGAAGGCCATGCACTCCTTGCAGGGATCGTCGCCGGCCGTGCTGAAGGCCTTGAAGTGCTCGTAGATCTGCTGGGCGATCTCCTGGATGCGCGCAACGAAATCCGGGTTGCGACTCATCTCCTGAGTGGCCAGGGTGAAGTGCGAGAAATCGATCGCCTGCCGCCCCTGCTGGATGCGCGCCGGCAAATCCTTGAAGCCGCGCAGCACGACCGGGATGATCAGCCCGCGCGGCTCGCCATCGGCGAGGAGCGACAACCGCCGCGCCTCCAGCCGGACCATGGCCTCGAACTCACGGCCGCAGTAGGGACGGCGCTCGTAGACCGGCGAATAGACCACCACCATGCAGACGCTCTGGCAGATGGCCTGCGCGAGCGCCTCGTTGTACATGTAGCTTGCCTTGAGGCGGTCGCTGTCGACGTACACCTCTTCTTCCATGTACGGTTCAAGGTAGGCCTTCAGCGCTTCCTTGAACTGATCGATGAACGTCTTGACGAGCGCCTGTTCGCCGTGGCTGTAGCTGATGAAGCAGGCGTACTTGAATCCACTGGACATTGCGCGCGACCCCGCAAGGGGAAAGGTGGAGGCCGGGACAGGATAGTCCCTTCATTTCGGGACGACAACACGACCTTCGGCAAGCGCAACCCGACTTTCGGCAGAGGCGCGCGGCGCGGCGCCATCACCTCGGAGGTCATCGACCGCGCGCACCCATCCGGCGACAGTGGTGTCAGGCCGAAACCGACGGGGTGACGGCAGCAACCGGGCCGGACCTCCGGCCCACTGAAACCAGAGAAAGCGAATCATGAACGGCTTCGACATCCTCCCCCTCGCAGTGGCCCTGCTGATCGGCATCGCGGCGGTGGGCTCATGCATCGGCATCGGCATCGTCGGGTCGAAGCTCCTCGAAGGCACGGCGCGTCAGCCGGAGCTCAAGGACACGCTGCAGACCCTGTTCTTCCTGATCGCGGGCGTGACCGACGGGGCCTTCATCATCGCGACCGGCATCGGCCTCTGGTTCGCGACCGCCAACCCCTTCAGGGGCTGACGCATGCGCTCATCGCTGACCGATGCGGGCGTCGCCGAACAGCGCCTTGAGATCGCGCGGCTGAGAGCGCCAGTACTGCGGCGGCGCGTCGATCTGTGCCCCCAGTTCGGCGGCCGCACGCCACGGCCAGTGCGGCTCGAACAGGATCGCGCGGGCCAGCGCCACCAGGTCGGCCTGGCCTTCAGCGAGAATGGCCTCGGCCTGCGCAGGTTCCGTGACGAGACCCACCGCGATGGTCGGCAAGCCGACCGCCGCCTTGATGCGCGCGGCCAGCGGCACCTGGTAGCCCGGCGACAGCGGAATCTTCTGCATCGGTGACACGCCGCCCGAGGACACGTGCATGAAGCTGCAACCGCGCTGCGCGAGCGCCTTCGCGAACACCATGCTTTGCTCGACATCCCATCCGCCGTCGACCCAGTCCGTGGCCGAGATGCGCACGCCGATCGGCATCCGTGGTGACGCGGCGGCGCGCACCGCCTCGAACACTTCCAGCGGAAATCGCATGCGGTTCTCGAGCGAGCCGCCGTAGGCATCGTCGCGCCGGTTCGAGATCGGCGACAGGAACTGGTGCAGGAGGTAGCCGTGCGCGGCGTGCAGCTCGATCGCATCGAGGCCCAGGGCGTCCGCACGCTCTGCCGCACGCACATAGGCCGCCTTCACGCTTGCCAGCCCTTCGGCATCGAGCGCCACCGGTGGCGGCTCTCCCGGCGCATGCGGGATCGCGGACGGCGCCACCGTCTGCCACGCGCCTTCGCTGGGCGTCAGGCATTGCCCGCCTTCCCACGGCACGCGGCTGGATGCCTTGCGCCCCGCATGCCCGAGCTGGATGGCGACCGGAATGCGGGAGTACCGGCGGATGGCGGCCAGCACGCGCGCCAGCGCCGCCTGGTTGTCGTCGGTGTACAGGCCAAGGTCGCCGAGGGTGATGCGCCCTGCCTCCTCCACCGCCGTCGCCTCGATGGTGAGCATGCCGGCGCCGGACAGCGCGAGCTGCCCCAGATGGATCATGTGCCAGTCGCCCGCGCTGCCGTTCTCGGCCGAGTACTGGCACATGGGCGCAATGACGATCCGGTTGCGAAGCTGAAGCGGCCCCAGGGCGTAGGGCGAGAACAGGACACTCATGGGCGGCAACCGTGGAGGTGGAGGTCCCCGTTATATCGGTGCCGCGCCCCCCGCGCTCGACGAGGGGCTTCCCTCGCGCAGGATGCGCAGCATGCCTTCCTGCGCGGTCGACGCCACGAGCCGGCCGTCGCGGGTGAAGATGCTGCCGCGGCACAGCCCGCGCGCGCCGCTCGCGCTCGGCGAGTCGAGGCTGTAGAGCAGCCAGTCGTCCATCCGGAAATCGCGGTGGAACCACATCGCATGGTCGAGGCTGGCGGGGCGCACCCTGCCGCTCATGAAACTCAGGCCATGGGGCAGCATGGCAGCGCGCAGCAGGCCGTGATCGGACGCATAGGCCAACAGCGCACGGTGCACGTTGGGATCGTCCGGCAGCGGCGCGATGGCGCGCATCCAGATGGCGCTTTCCGGGGGGCGTGGGTCGGGCGCGAGCAGATCGTCGGGCTCGACGCGGCGGTACTCGATGCCGTGCGGTTGCAGGCCCTTGACCCGCCAGCGCTCTGGCAGGCGCTCGCCGAGGGCGATGCGCTGGTCCAGTTCGCTCGGCAAGCCCTCGGGGCCGGCCGCCTCTGGCATCGGAAGCTGGTGGTCGATGCCAACGTCGACCGTCTGGAATGACGCGGACATCTCGAAGATGATCCGCTCCCCCTGCCGCGCGACCACGTGCCGCGTGGTGAAGCTGCGGCCGTCGCGCACGCGGTCGACCGCGTACTCGATGGGTGCGTGCTCTCCGGGCAGGAGGAAGTAGGCGTGCATCGAGTGCGCCGGGCGATCGGCCGCGACGGTCCGGCTTGCCGCCATCAGCGCCTGCCCGAGCACCTGCCCACCGAAAACTGCCGGCGTGCCGATGTCCTCGCTCTGGGCGAGGAAACGGTCGTTGCCGAGCGGTTCGAGGCGCATCAGTTCGACGAGTTCGTCGACGAGGCGGGCGGCGGTGGCGGAATCGGTCATCGGGAGACTGCGTTTGCAGGCGCTGGGAGAGCCTGCAACGATAGCAAAGAGACGGCCGCGGTGGTGTCCCGCGGCTGTCAGTAGCCGCTACTGCCAATACGCCGCCTTGCCGAACCGTCGCCATTCAGGCAAATTGCGATGACATCGCCTGTTCGATTCCTCAACCAGGAGACTCACTTGGCTCAAAGTCGCGTCGTGGTTCGTCTTGGCGAGGTCAAGAATTCATGTTTCGTCGTGATGCCGTTCCACCCCCTTTTCGGCAAACAGTACGACACCGTCATTCGTCCCGCCATTGAAGGCGCCGGCCTGACTTGCATCCGAGGCGACGAGATCTATGCGCAGCAATCCATCGTCCAAGACATCTGGGCATCCATCCGCGAAGCACGACTCGTCGTCGCCGAGCTTTCCGGTCGCAATCCGAATGTCATGTACGAGGTAGGCCTGGCACACGCAATCGGCAAACCCATCATCCTGCTCACCCGGAACCAGGAAGACGTTCCCTTCGATCTCAAGGCCCTGCGCTACGTGTTCTACGACACAAACAATCCCGAGTGGGGGCCAGATCTGCGCGGCGATCTGTCCAAGGCCATCGGCAAGGTCATCGAGAGTGCCGGCCTGGGGGCCCACTTGAATGACATCAAGGTCGAGTCGACCATGCCGACTGCGCCGCAAGGCCCGATGGAGTCTGCAGCTCTTGCGGCGCCCTCGCTCAACGTCGGCGGCGTATGGCAAGGCCAATGGACCAGCGTGCGACTCCAGATCGAGCACAGGGCGACGCTGGTCATTCCGGCATCGCACGGAAGCTCCTTCGTGGCCTCCCTCACTGTCGAGTACGAGAGATCTGGAAAGCAAACCATCGTGGAAGAGACCCTCAGCGCGACCATTGACGCGGAGGCCATTTCGCTGGTCGGCGTCAGCTACACCTATGTCCAGCAAGGGGCTTCGTCTTCCTACTCACTCGACAGCTTCCACCTTGACGTAGCGGGTGATCGAAAGACCATGAAGGGGCAGGCGCTTTTGTCCCACGGTGTTCGCGACGTCGTTTTCACCCGCATTCGTTCGGCGTAGCGGAGCGACTTCTCAACGGTCAAGATCCGCGCCGTCGGCGACCAGCGTCTGCTGAAGCTTGGCGACATCGAACGCCGCAAAGCTCCCGCTACCCAACGTCGCCGCGGCAGTGCCCGCGGCCTGGCCCATCACGAAGCAGCCGCCGCTGGCGCGCGCCGCGGATTGGCCTTCGTGCGTCATCGACGCGCAGCGCCCTGCCACCAGCAGGTTGTCCACGCCACGCGGCACCAGCATCCGCCAGGGCAACTGGTTGTAGGTGCGCTTGTCATCTCGCGGGAAAGCCCATTCGATCTTGCCCGCGGCATGCATCTCCATCGGCCAGGCGTTGATGCCGATGCTGTCGTCGAAGCTCGCGGATGACAGGATGTCCTCGCCCGTCAGCGCATAGAGGCCTTCGATGCGACGCGTCTCGCGGATACCGACCTGCGGTGCAATCTCCACGATCGCCGATTGCTCGAAGCCCGGCACCTCGGCCTTGAGGAAGCGGAAGTACTCGCCGATTTGGCGGCGGCCTTCGATCTCGCCGTCGCTGAGCTGGCGCGCATCGACGCCGTTCATCGCGCCTCCCTCGGCGTTGCGGATCTGCGTGACGTTGGCGCGCCACTCGCGCGGATCGATCTGCGGGCGAAGGATCGCGCCTTCGCGCGGGAAGCGGTATGCCTCCGGATCACGCTCGCGCGCCTTCGCCATCAGGTCGTTGATGGCCTTGAATTCGCCCACGGCTGCCAGCGCGCGCGGCGCATCGACATGGCCGACGCGGAACATGGTGGACGGAAAGAGCCCGCTCCCATGGCCGTCGCCGACCGCGAATGGCACGCCTGCGAAGGCCGCGACGTCGGCATCGCCGCTGCCGTCGACGAAGGCATTCGCTCGGATCGCCTGCCGTCCCGACTTGGTCTCGACCACCAGCGCGGCAATGCGGCTGCCCTCCATCACGACGGCTGAAGCCAGGGCGTGAAACAGCAAGTCGACACCGGCATCGAGCAGCAACTGATCGGCGGCGCACTTGTAGACCGAGGTGTCGTAGGATCGAACGCGAATGCGGCCCTGCATGCCATCCTGCGGCTTGTTGAGGCCACCCATCGCATCGATGCGCGCAAGCAGGTCGTCGGCGACGCCGTGCACCAGTTGCGTCATCTCGCCATTGCGCTTGCCATAGAGGCCCGCGAAATTGGTGACGCCGCCGGCAGTGCCCATGCCGCCAAGAAAGCCGTAGCGCTCGACCAGCAGCGTGTGAGCCCCATGGCGCGCAGCGCTCACGCTCGCCGCGATGCCGGCCGGCCCACCGCCGACCACGACGACGTCGTACTCGCCGAAGACCGGCAGATCGCGCGCAGGTTCACGAATGATCGAATTCATATCAACAGTTCCATAGGCCCTGCGCTTTCGGGGAACACCCCGGAACCGGCTTCGCCGGGCCGCCGGTGTTGCCCCCGGCAGGGGGTGGGCGGCTACACGAAGTGAGCAAGCCTGGGGGCGAGCCAGCTACTGGAGTTTTATGCCGTTGGTGGAAATGATCTTGCTCATGATCGCGGACTCTTCCTTCACGCGCGCACGCATGCCGTCCGGCGAAGTCCCCACCGCCTGCCAGCCTTGCTCGAACAGCTTCTGGCGCACCTCGGGCGACTTCATGATGATCGCGAGTTCCTTCGAGATGCGGTCCTGCGCGGTCTTCGAAAGGTTCGCGGGGCCGAGCAGCGCCGTCCACACCTCGAGGTTGAAATCGCGCACGCCTGCATCCGACAGCGGCGGCACGTCCGGTGCCAAGGTGCTGCGGCCGCTGGTGAGGCCGACGGCCTTGACCTTGCCGGCCTTGATCTGTGGCAGCGCCACGCCAGGCGGGATGAGCGCCATCTGGATCTGGTTGCCGATGAGGTCCGTCATGACCTGCGGGTTGCCCTGGTAAGGCACGTGCTCGGCCTTGAGCCCCGGCACCTTGCTCTTGAGCAGTTCCATGCCCAGGTGGCCGACCGAGCCGACGCCGACCGAGCCGTAGCTCCACTTGTCGCCGCCCTTGCGCGCCGCGTCGAAGAAGGCGGTGCCGGTGGGCAGGCTGTTTTGCGACACGAGCACCAGCGGCGCGGTGGCGATCAGCGAGAGGTAGGTGAAGTCCTTCGCCGGGTCGTAGGGCAGCTTGGGGTACAGCATCTTCGACGAGGTCAGGTTGCCGTTGATGACGATGCCAAGGGTGTGGTCGTCGGTCGCCTTGGCCACCTGGTCGGCCGCGATGTTGCCGGATGCGCCGGGCTTGTTGTCGACCACCACCGGCTGTCCGAGCGCCTTGGACAGTGGCTCGGCGATGGTGCGCGCCGCGATGTCGGGCGTCGATCCGCCGGGGAAGCCGACGACGAGGCGGATCGGCTTGGTGGGCCATGTGCCTTGCGCCGAGGCGATCATCGGCAACGCGCCCGCGGCCAGGCCGCAGGCAGCGATCAGGAGGACTCTCTTGGATGCGTGCATAGGGGAAATGAAGCGGGGAAAAGTCGAAAGGGAGGAAACGAAGGATAAGCCCCGCGTGTAACAAGACGTCATGGCATCAATCGAGGCTGATGTTTCCCCGGCGAACCAGTTCGCCGTAGATCTTCGACTTGGCTTCGGCATTTCGCTCGATCTCCTCCGGCGACCACGCCAGCGGCTCGAAGGCGAAGGTGTCGAAGCGCGCGCGGATCTCGGGGTCGGCGATGACCTTGGCAACATCGGCGTTGATGCGGGCCTTGATCGCCGGCGGCACGCCCTTGGGCGTCAGCAGCGACACGAAGGAATTCACATCCAGGCTGGCAGGGCCGCCGGCCTCGGCCATGGTGGGCACGTCCGGCATCTGCGGAATGCGCTTGGGCGCCGCGATCGCGATGTAGCGCAGCTTGCCGGCCTTGTAGATGCCCTGGCTCGACGGAAGGCTCGCGAAGCTCCACTGCACCTCGCCCGAACCGACGTTGGCAAACAGCTGCGACACCTCGCGATAAGGCACGTGCTGCATGTGCGTGCCGGTCAGGGCTTCGAGCTGCTGGCCGCCGAGATGGCCGGGGCTGCCGACGCCCCACGATCCGTAGCTGACCTGCCCCGGCTTTTCCTTCGCCGATGCGATGAGGTCCGTCATGTTCTTCCACTTCGAATCGGTCGGCACCGCGACGAAGAAGGGCGTGCGGAACAGCGACGCCACCGGATCGAAATGCTGCAGGGTCACGAAATTGCGCGACTTGTAGAGGTGCGGCAGCGCCGCGATGTGCTCGCTGTCGAGCTGCAGCAGCGTGTAGCCGTCCGGCGCCGCGCGACGCGCCTGCTCGATGGCGATGAAGCCGCCGCCGCCCGGCTTGTTGTCGACCAGCACGCGCTGGTTCCACAGCCGGCCCAGCTTGTCCGAGACCAGGCGCAGCACCGCATCGGGCCCGCTGCCGGCGGCAAAGGGCGTGACGATGGTGACGGGCTTGCTCGGGAAGTCCGAGGCCGGCGACTGCGCGGATGCAGTCACGGCCAGCAGTGCTGCGGCGGTGCCGGCAATCAGCGAGAGGATGGATTTCATGAAGGGCTTGTCTCCGGGTTGGATAGGGGGTGTGCGCAAGTATCGTTGTCAGGCGCTTGCGAGCTGGGCATCGGCGAGACACTGCGCCGGGTTCCACGCATAAAGCCATTCGACCGCGTCGTAGAAGCGCTCCGGCGAGCGGCCGGTCCACAGGCTGTTGCGCACGAGCCGCTCGACGCCCTTCGCGTGATAGAGGCGCCCCATCTCGCGCACCGACAGCACTACGCGCGCCGTGCGCGGAATGCGTGCCGAAGCATAGAGGCGGAAGGCCGCAGGCAGGTCGAAGTCACAGGCCTCGACGGCCTTGCCGAGGGTCACTGCATCCTCCAGTGCCATGCAGGCGCCCTGCGCGAGGTACTGCATCATCGGATGGGCCGCATCGCCCAGCAGCGTGGCGGGGCCCTCGCTCCAGTTCGCCACCGGATCGCGGTCGGCGGTGCTCCAGCGACGCCACGACGTGGGGCGGTCCAGCAGCTGGCGCGGCCGCGCGTGCACGCCCTCGAAGTACGACAGCACTTCCTTCTTGCTGCCATCGCTCACGCCCCATTGCTCGCGATCGCGGCTGTGGAAGGTCACGACCAGGTTGTATTGCTCGCCGTGGCGCAGCGGGTAGTGCACCAGATGGCAGTTGGGTCCAGCCCAGACCACGGGCGCGTTCCAGCGCAGGTCCTCCGGCATGTCGGCTGCCGGCACCACCGCGCGGTAGACGACGTGGCCCGACACGCGCGGCGCATCACCGATGAGCTTCGCGCGGACCACGGACTTGACGCCATCGCAGCCGACGATCGCATCCGCACTGAATCGACGGCCGTCGCGCGTGACAGCAGTCACGCCGCGATTGCCGATGTCGAGCGCTTCGACCTGCGCCGAGGTGTGGAAGCGGATCAGCGGATGCTGCCTGACCGCCTCGTGGATCGCGCCGTGCAGGTCCGCACGATGGCTCACGGCATACGGGTTGCCGAAGCGCGCGCGGAAGGCCTCGCCCACCGGCACCGAGGCGACCTCGCTGCAGTCGACGGCATCCATCATCACGAGCCGGTCGGTGAACACGGAGCCGCGCCGAACCGCTTCGCCGACGCCCAGCGCATCCAGAGCGGCGAAGGCGTTCGGTCCGAGCTGCAGCCCTGCGCCGATCTCGCCGATGGCCGCGCTCTGCTCCAGCAGATCGATCGACATGCCAAGGCGCGCGAGCGCCAGTGCAGCCGCCATGCCGCCGATGCCGCCGCCGACCAGCAGCACGGTGGGTCTTGCCTTGGATGTCGAACGCATGATGTGTGCCTCCAGTGGCGAGATATCAGTCGACGCGGACTGCGATCGACTCCAGCCCGTCGATGCGCACGCTCATCGTCTGCCCGGGCTTCACTGCGCCCACGCCTTCAGGCGTGCCCGTGAAGATCAGGTCGCCAGGCTGCAGCGCGAAGAGGGTCGAGAGATTGGCGATGACCTCGCTCACCGACCAGATCAGGTTGCGGATATTGCTCTTCTGGCGGACCTCGCCGTCGACTTCGAGCACGATCTCGCCGTCCTTCAGCTCGCCCATCGCCGCACGCGGTCGCACCACGCCCACCGGCGCCGAGAAGTCGAAGGCCTTGCCGATCTCCCAGGGCCGGCCCTGCTCGCGCATCTTCATCTGCAAGTCGCGACGCGTCATGTCGAGGCCGACCGCGTAGCCGTAGATGTGCTTGGCCGCGTCGTCGATCGCGATGTCGCGACCGCCCTGGCCGATCAGCACGACCAGTTCGGCCTCGTAGTGGTAGTTGGCCGTCTGGCCGGGATACGGAATGCTCACGGTCTTCCCGGCTGGCACCGGCACGATCGAGGCGTCATCGTTCGGCTTGCAGAAGAAGAAGGGCGGCTCGCGGTCAGGATCGAAGCCCATCTCGCGTGCATGCGCCGCATAGTTGCGGCCCACGCAGTACACGCGGCGGACGGGAAACAGATCGGCCGAGCCGGCGATAGGAAGACCGACAACGGCCGGAGGGGAGACAACAAAAGACATGAGAACTCCTGCCGCGACTTGCGGCACATTGATCAAGAAAAGCAAGGCGAAAGGCAGGCCGCCGACGGCGGCCGCGGTTCAACCCTCGTCGAGAAAGGCTTCGCGCAGCACGCCCATGGCCTGCTGGACCGGTCGATCCGAAAAGCTGAACAGGACGGTCTCTTCGCTCGCCGACAGGCGCAGCGGCGCCCACGACGGGACGACGAAGGTGTCGCGCGGTCCGAAGGCGAAGCGCTGCCCGCCGATCTTCGCGACGCCGCGGCCTTCGACCACGCTGTAGATGGCGCCATCGGTGGCCCGGTGCGTCTTGCCCGCAAAGCCGGCCGGCAGCAGTTGAAGGTTCGTCGCGATCGTCGGCATCGGCGAGCCGCCGGTCAGCGGGTTGATGTAGCGCAGCTTGTGGCCGAGCCAGGCGTCCGGCGCTTCCTGCCTCTGCAACTGTGCGAGCGCCTCGCGGCTGCGCGCATAGGGGTAGTTGAAGATCGGCGAGGTCGGCGCGCCGTGGTCGTGCCGCACGGGCACCATGTTGTGGCCGAAACGCGCCAGGCTGTGGCCTTCGGGTCGCGCGACATGCTGCACCTTGGCGTCGTCGTTCTCGGCAAAGCCGGCGTCGAAGAAGCGGATCATCGGGATGTCGAGGCCGTCCAGCCACACCACCGGTTCGCTCACGCCTTCGATGCCTTCGTTGCCGTGGTCATGCCAGGCCCAGGACGGCGTGATGATGAAGTCGCCCGGGTACATGGTGGTGCGCTCGCCCCCCACGGTGGTGTACGCCCCCTTGCCATCGACGATGAAGCGCAGCGCGGACTGCACGTGGCGGTGCGAGGGCGCCACTTCCCCCGGCATGATGAGCTGCAGCCCGGCATAGAGCGACTGCGTGATCGACGAGCGGCCCGGGATGGCCGGGTTCTCCAGCACCAGCACGCGGCGAACGGCCTCCTCGGCGGTGATGAGTTCGGCCGATTCCATCAGCAGCGGGCGAATCTCGTCGTAGCGCCACAGCGCGGGCACGCACGGCGTCTGGGGCTCCCGCGGCACCAGCGCATGGAGGGATTCCCAGAGGGGCGTCAGATTGAGCGGACGGATCCGGTCGTAGTAGGCACGGCGTTCGGCGGCGTCGGTGTGCGCTGCCTTCTGGGCGGTATTCATGGGGCTTGTCTCCTGGCGGTGGGCCGTCGATGCGCCGATTGTTGGACGCCCCCACTATTTGTTCAAGACCTGCACCCAATACCCGGAATATCGTTTTTCGATAATGGGCGGCGTACTTCCGAAGGAAATCCGATGTCCAAGCTCGATCTCGAATGGCTCGCCGTGTTCGACGAGGTCTACAAGACCGGCAGCGTCTCGAAGGCCGCCGACCGCCTGGGCATGGCGCAGGCGGCGGCCAGCACCATGCTGAACAAGCTGCGTGCGCACTTCGACGACCGGCTCTTCGCGCGCACGGCGCAAGGCATGCAGCCCACGCCCTACGCCCAGCGGCTGGTCGTCCACGTGCGCGAGGTGCTCTCGCAGCTCGACCAGGCGCGCGGCAGCCGAAGCGCCTTCGATCCGGGCGACGCGAGGCGCAACTTCCGCATCTGCATGACCGACATCAGCGAAGTGGTGCTGCTGCCGGCCTTGCTGGACCACCTCCGGCGCGTCGCCCCGGGCGTGCACATCGAGACCGAGATCATCTCCACCGAAAGCGGGCGCCGCCTGGAGGACGGAGAGGTCGACCTGGCGGTGGGCTTCATGCCGCAGCTCGACGCGGGCTTCTATCAGCAGACGCTGTTCATGCAGAACTTCGTCTGCCTGGTGGCGCGGAACCATCCACGCATCGGCGCACGCCTGACGCGCAAGCGCTTCGAGGCCGAGGCGCACGCGGTGATCTCGTCCTCCGGCACGGGCCACACCATCGTCGACAAGACGATTACCCGGCTGGGGCTGGAGCGCAACGTGGTGGCGCGGCTGTCCAGCTTCCTGAGCGTGGCACGGATCGTGGCGCATACCGAGATGATCGTGATCGTGCCGCGCATCCTCGGGGAGGTGCTGGTGACGCAGGAGCCGGTCCGGCTGCTCGACCCGCCCTTCGCGCTGCCGCCCTACGCCGTCAAGCAGCACTGGCACGAGCGCTTCCACGCGGACGCAGGCAACGCGTGGCTGCGGCGCACGGTGTCGCAACTCTTTGGGCCAAAGACTGGCGCGGCGCTCGCATAATTGGCACGGGCGCCCCACCGATCAACTCATCGCCCAGGCATCTCATGTCTTCGATCACATTGCGCTTCCTTGCGGAACCCAGCACCGTCAACTTCGGCGGCAAGGTCCACGGCGGCACCGTCATGAAGTGGATCGACGAAGCCGGCTACGCCTGCGCGACCAGCTGGTCCAAGCGCTATTGCGTGACCGTCTTCATCGGCAGCATCCGTTTCCACCGCCCGATCATGATTGGCGACCTGGTCGAGGTCGAGGCGCGGCTGGCCTACACGGGCAACAGCAGCATGAACATCTCGGTCGAGGTGCGCAGCGGCGACATGAAGGGCGGCGAGATGCAGAAGACCACCGAGTGCCTGGTCGTCTTCGTCTCGGTCGATTCGCACGGGCGCACGCTGCCCGTCGACAGCTTCACGCCCGGCACGCCGGGTGAAATGGCGCTGGCCGAACGGGCGCGGGCGCACCTGGAAGCTTCCCGGGCGGCCGCCGCCGGCTGAACGGGGAACAAAAAGCAATGCGACCTGGCGAGCCGCGCTTCCTCAGGCAGCGGGCAGGACCGTCCCGCTGACTTCGCCCAGCCCGATGCGCACCGCCCCGTCGCGCTCGCAGTAGCCGCGCAGGCTCAGGGTGTCGCCGTCTTCCAGAAAGGTGCGGCGCTCGCCGTTGGGCAAAGTGATCGGCTGCTTGCCGCCCATCGTGAGTTCGAGCAGCGAGCCGGCTTCGTCCGCCTTCGGGCCCGACAGCGTGCCGGAGCCGAGCAGGTCGCCCGGTTGCAGGTTGCAGCCGTTCACGGTGTGGTGCGTGACCAGCTGCGCGGCCGTCCAGTAGGCCGCCTGCGTGGTGTTGCCGCGCGTGAGGCGCACGGCGCCCTCGCCGGCTTCGCGCATCTTCGCGGTCTGCAGCCAGACTTCGAGGGTGGTGTCGAGCGCGCCGGCTTCGCGGTTGGCGGGCGAATCGAGGTAGGGCAGAGGCTGGGGGTCACCGGCCGGGCGCTCGAACTTCGCCCTGAAAGGCGCGAGCGCCTCCATCGTCACGATCCAGGGCGACAGCGTGCTCGCGAAGTTCTTCGACAGGAAGGGGCCGAGCGGCTGGTACTCCCAGGCCTGCAGGTCGCGCGCCGACCAGTCGTTGAGCAGCGTCACGCCGAACAGGTGCTGTTCGGCATCGCCGATCGCGATCGGCTCGCCGAGCGCATTGCCCTGCCCGACGACGAAGCCCAGCTCCAGCTCGTAGTCCAGCCGCTTCGAAGGCCCGAAGCTCGGCGATTCGGCATCTGGCGCCTTGGTCTGGCCCTGGGGGCGCTTGAAGCGCTGGCCGCTTGCGGCGATCGACGATGCGCGACCGTGGTAGCCGATCGGCACCCACTTGTAGTTGGGCATCAGCGGCTGGTCCGGGCGGAAGAGCTTGCCGACGGTGGTGGCGTGGTGGATGCCGGTGTAGAAGTCGGTGTAGTCGCCGATGCGGCAGGGGACGGTCAGGTCGACGGCTGACTGTGCGAACAGGGCCTTGCTCCAGGCCGCCTGCTGGGCGCTGCCTTCGCGCAAGCCTTCAGAGATGGCGGCACGCAGCGCTCGCCATTCGGCGGTGTTCTGCGCCAGCAGCACGTTCATGTCGTCGGTATCGATGAGCCCCGTGGCCTTCAGGTCAAGCACCTGATCACCGATGGCGACACCGATGCGGAAGGCTTCGCTGCTTCCGGCGGGCCTGAAGCGGCCGAATGGCAGGTTCTGGATCGGGAAGTCGTTGCCAGCTTCGTTGGCCGAGGCCACCCAACTGCGCAGCTTGGGGTCGTGGGTTGCGTTCAATGTGTTCATGGCTTGTATTTGTCTTTGAGGCCGGCCCAGCAGTCGGCATAGTTGTCGTCGAGCGCGGGGCTTTGCATCGCGAACTCGGTGGGGATGAAGCGGTAGCGGCTCTCGAACATGAAGGCCAGCGTGTTGTCGAGCTTTTGCGGCTTGAGGTCGCTGTGGCTCGCTTTGTCGAAGGCTTCCTCGTCCGGGCCGTGCGGCACCATGCAGTTGTGCAGGCTCGCGCCCCCGGGCTTGAAGCCGCCGGGCTTGGCGTCGTATTCGCCGTAGACCAGCCCCATGAATTCGCTCATGAGGTTGCGGTGGTACCAGGGCGGACGGAAGGTGTCTTCCATCACCAGCCAGCGCGGCGGAAAGATCACGAAGTCGCAGTTGGCCGTGCCGGGCGTGTCGCTCGGCGAGGTGAGCACGGTGAAGATCGACGGGTCCGGATGGTCGAAGCTGATCGAGCCGATGGTCATGAAATGCGCCGTGTCGTACTTCACCGGCGACAGGTTGCCGTGCCATGCGACGACGTTGAAGGGCGAATGCTTCGTTGGCGCCGACCAGAAGCGTCCGCTCGCCTTCTTGACCAGCTCGTAGCCGACGCTCGCATCCTCGAGTGCTGCCACCGGGGCCTGGAAGTCGCGCGAGTTGGCCAGGCCGTTGGAACCGATCGGACCCAACTCCGGCAGACGAAACTGCGCGCCGTAGTTCTCGCAGAGGTAGCCGCGGGACAGACCGTCGGGCAAGGCAACCTTGAACACCACGCCGCGCGGCACCAGCGCGATCTCGCCGGGCTTGACTTCGAGCACACCCATCTCGGTGGTGATCACCAGCCGGCCCTGCTGCGGCACGAAGAGCATCTCGCCGTCGGCATTGACCACTGCGCGGCGCTCCATCGACCGGCTCGCAAGATAGACGTGCGCAGCGACGCCGGTCTGCGCCTCGGCATCACCGTTGGCGGCCAGCGTATGGACGCCATCGATGAAATCGACGTCGGCGTTGTCCAGCGGAATCGGCGCCCAGCGCAGCGGCTCGGGCGGCAGCGCGATCTCGCGATCGGCGCCGGTCTTCCAGTTTGCCTGCGCATAGGCCTTGTAGCGGCCGGACACCACCGAGGGCTGGCGCCGGTACATCCAGGTGCGTCGGTTCTCGTGGCGCGGCGCGGTGAAGGCGGTGCCCGAGATCAGTTCCGGATACAGGTCGAAGGGCGCGCGCTGCGGGCTGTTGCGGCCCTGCGGCAAGGCGCCGGGGACGGCCTCGGTGGCGTACTCGTTGCCGAAGCCGCTCTGGTAGCGGAGATCGGCGGATGCATTCGTCATGGTGTCCTCTCTCTTGGATTTCAGCGGGATGGCGCGGCGGCCTCGAAAGCCTGGCGCAGCACAGCGGTCGTGCCGATGTGGTTGGCCAGCACGAGCACCAGGCGCGCGTTGAAGGCGTGGCTCTCTTCGGTCGACAGGCCCTGGTGCGCTTCGATCAGCGCCTCGTAGAAATCGTCGGGCGCGTCGAGGTTGGGGGTGGTGATCAGGTCCATCGCTTCATGCCTTTGCCAGCGCACGGTCGCGCGCCGCGCGCACGGCTTCGGGGGTGGGATTCCGCCAGCGCGCGCACACGTGCTGGTCGGGGCGCAGCAGGTAGACGGTGCCGGGCTGCGCGTCGTAGCGCTTCGCGGCGAGCTCGCCCTCGCCGGTGGCGGCGACACGCACGATGTGCAGCGGCACGTCGGCTTGTGCCAGCGCGCGCAGGCTGCGCTCCGCGGCACCGCCTTCGCCGAAGACTGCGGCGGTGAAGCACGTCCTGCCTTCGGATGGCGCCGCGCAGAGTTCGCGCAGCAGCCAGCCGGCGCTGCCGTCGTCGCGCATGACCGGCGCGTCGGTGGCCGGTGCGCCGGGCACCACCGGGCCGGCGAAGGCATCGACATCGGCCGTGTTCAGCGAAGAGCCATGCAGCGTGCTCGGGATCGACAAGCGGCCGCTGTTCACCAGGGCGCGCGCGAAAGCGTGGCGCTTGGAGAGTTCGAGCACCGCGTCGCGGAAGAGGCGGCTGACTTCGCTCTTGGGCGTGATGAAGTCGGTGGCGCGGGTCGAGTGGCGGATGTTCTCGTCGGCCGCGTATTCACGTTCGCTCGCGTAGCTGTCGAGCAGCGCGTCGGGCGCTTCGTGCCGGAGCACGGCGGCGAGTTTCCACGCGAGGTTGTCGGCATCCTGCACGCCGGAGTTCGCGCCGCGTGCGCCGAAGGGCGACACGCCGTGCGCCGAGTCACCCGCGAACAGCACGCGCCCGTGGCGGAAGTGTTCCATGCGCTGGCAGGCAAAGGTGTAGACGCTGGCCCAGCCGATCTTGAACTGCACCTCCTCGTGGCCGATGCTGTCGAGCAAGGCCCGCACGCGCGGAATGATGTTCTCGTGCTTGCGCTCTTCCACCGGATCGGCGTCCCAGCCGAGCTGGAAGTCGACGCGCCACATGCCGTCGGCCTGCTTGTGCAGGAGCACGCTCTGGCCAGGATGGAAGGACGGATCGAACCAGAAGCGACGCTCGGTCGGCAGGTCGGCGTCCATGGTCACGTCGGCGATCAGGAAGCGGTCGCGGAACACGCGGCCCTTCGCTTCCTGCCCTAGCAACTGCCGCAGGTTGGAGCGTGAGCCGTCGCAGGCGGCGACATAGTCGCCGGCGATCTGGTAGTTGCCTTGGGGCGTCTCGATGGTCAGCAGGGCGTGGTCCGCGGCCTGCTCGACGCCGACCACCTTGTTGTTCCAACGCAGGTCGATCAGCGGCAGTTCGGCCGCGCGCTCGGACAAGTAGCCCTCGACGTAGTACTGCTGCAGGTTGATGAAGGCCGGCCGCTCGTGCCCGGCCTCCGGCAGCAGGTCGAAGTCATAGACCTGCTCGTCGCGGAAGAACACCCTGCCGACCTTCCACGAGACGCCCTTGGCCACCATGCGGTCGGCGCAGCCGAGGCGGTCGAAGACTTCCAGCGTGCGCTTGGCAAAGCAGATGGCGCGCGAGCCGGTCGAGAGCGTGCAGTCGTTGTCGAGCAGCACCACCGGGATGTGCCGTTGCGCGAGGTCGATCGCGAGCGCGAGGCCCACCGGGCCCGCGCCGACGACCACGACGGGATGGCGGGCCGGCGATGCGGCGTCCTGGTCCGCGTGGCGGCGGTAGTCGAAGCGCAGCGACTGGTAGTCGGGCTGCGCCGTGCCTGATGCAAGTGTTTCCACGGTCTCCGTCTCCTTGTCTTTCTCCTTCCCCCTCTGGGGGAAGGCCGGGATGGGGGCACGCAGCGCCACCATCGAGC